>CAIXSC010000407.1 GCA_903921945.1 uncultured Planctomycetaceae bacterium | reverse complement strand
CGTCCCAGCAGCATTCACTCACAACTTCGAAAGCCGCTCCAAACCAACGCCGCCCCTTGCGAGTGTTCGACGCGTAGACGTTGTCACGCCCTCGCGTGTTGACCCAAGCGACCGGCACGCCCATGGCGGTCAGAGAAGGGGTGAGTGCTTCGAACAGCGACGAACCGTAAAAATTGCTGCCCACGCCATGCAAGCAAATCAAACCATCCACAACCGGTTGGGAGACAGCAGATTGGGAAGCGGCAGGTTGGGAAGCGGCAGGTTGGGCGGGGTGCAACACACCATCGAGCCGCAGTCCGTCGTCGGCCACGGTCTTGATCATCTCAACCCAAACGGTGTCGTTAGCCATGTTCGCGGGCTATTCTCCGGCGTTCGTTTCGGTGGGCGGCGGGGCGCCAAGTTGAGCGAGGACCTGCAGCACGCCGTTCAGGTGTGCCAAGCGTGGACCAAATCGGTCGACGAACTCCTGGAGCATGAATTCGCCATCCGCCAAATATTCGCCGTTCTCGCGAACCTCGTCAGTGATCTGCCCGAGAAACTCGCTCTGTACCTTCCCCAAGGTCTCCGCCGCTTCGCGACAGGCCACCGCCAGTTTGGGATGGGCCGAGCGCCACTGCTGCAATTCTTGATTGCGTTGCCGTTGGCCGATGCTCATTTGTTTCACCAGTTCTTCCAGCAACTGGTTTTGCCGCTCTTGGCTGGTCAACATCCGCTGCAGCGCGTCCAAGATCGCGGCGCCGATTCGCGTCCCGATCGCCTCCGCGGGCGGGCTCGGCGTGTTTGTCGCCCCGACATCGATGCAAAAAGTGGGTGACACATCAATCGGGCGTTGGGGACGCGTCATGGCGGGCAAATCCTGGGCACTGGAGAGTCGCGAGTTCGCGGGTCGAACGAGAGGCGTTGTTCAGGGGGGCCACGACTCGTCGATCGAGAGTATATCCACCCACCGGGAAGGCTGTCGAGGATTTTCGGTCGCCAATGCTGGCGAATTTGTCTCTCGGCCCACTCCAAGTTGGTCTGCGAGGAGGCAATGGGCGATCGGTAGGCGATGCGAGCGAGTTTCCCTCTCGGCAAACTCCGCGCCAAACTCGCGATCGCCAAGCGCATTCAAGTCAGCCTATCTGCCCGCCCGATTCATCTCCACCAGCGGTCCAACACGTCGCCGGCGGCGGCGGCATTTCATCCCAATCTGCCTCAAACTCCTGGTTTATCCTAGAAAGCGGCTGCCCTTGAGCGGTTCGAAGTCCTTGCCATCGATAGGTTTCCTGACAGTTTGCGACCACGCTGAACAAGGCTTGTTTGGCGGTTTGCTGCTGCTCAACGCCAACGGTCGGCCCCTCGAATTTCACTGCAGCACCCCCCTGCGGACGAACCGCGCCCAAGAAATCCTCTACGGCCCAACCCTCCGCCGTTACCTGTTCGGCGAAGTCCTCGCACCCGCGCTACTCGGCAAACTCAAGGTCGAACCGCTGTTGCTTTGCACGGACCAACGCGACGTTTTGGCGAGCCGCGAATCCCACGCCACCCCGACACTGCTCGTCGCCGACCCGGCCGCCCCTTCGAACCCCGCTGACTCCCCAGCGATGGCGCCAAACTCCACCGGCACCGTGGTTGTCGATGCCCCCGCGGAAACTGAGCTCATTTTCTTCAGGCTGGGTAAGAACCGGGTCGCCGTCGAGTCGGCTTGGGCAGGGGATCAGGACGAATCGCAGCGGCGATGGCAGCCGTACCTCGGACGTATCGACCTCGCTGAACCTTTCACTCGCATTCGCGACGCCATCGACGAAGCCCGTAAAGCCGCCTAAAGGAGCTCTTTCCATGGATGGCGGTCATGTGAGCGGCAGTTCGCGGGCGAACGGGTTTGCCAGTGGCGACCTGTCGCGCGAAGGTATGACTCCAGCCAACGCACCGTTGGCGGAAATGAGTGATGTGTTGGCCACCCAGTCGCCCGAGTCATCGATGTCCCCGGGACTTGCATTGGTTGGACCTTCTCCCGAACGCGTTGGCACGCGTGCTTCCGTGCGGGCGACGGAGGACGAGGAATCTGTAACGGGTGAACCGTCGGATGTCGACCGCGGCACCCCTGAACTCCTGATGCCCGAACGGCTCGATAGCCCGAACCATCCAGCAAGCGTCGAGGCATTCCCAGGGGATCGTGGCGACATCGACACGATTGCCGTCGCGCCGGCCGCATTCGCCCCAGTCGTCGTCGAGCCGGCCGTCGTCGAACCGGTCGCGTTCGCCCCAAT
This sequence comes from uncultured Planctomycetaceae bacterium, assembly GCA_903921945.1. Lineage (GTDB taxonomy): Bacteria > Planctomycetota > Planctomycetia > Pirellulales > Pirellulaceae > CAIXSC01. The sequence goes on along the minus strand of CAIXSC010000407.1, from coordinate 2,536 downwards.
CGCCGTCGATTCAGGCGTCGTCGAGTCGGCCGCTGTCGAGTCAGCCGCTGTCGAGCCGGCCGCCTTCGAGCTAAGCGAAGTCGAGCCGGTCGCTGTCGAGTCAGCCGCGGCTGCGGTCGGGGCAGACGCTGTCGTGTCGGCCGTTGTCGAATCAGGCGCCGTCGAGTCGAACGCTGCCGAGCCGGTCGCCTTCGAGCTAAGCGAAGTCGAGCCGGCCGCTGTCGAGTCGGCCGCTGTCAATTCACGCGTTACCGAGCCGGCCGTTGTCGAGTCAAGCGACTTCGAACCAGTCGCCGTCGCGCCAGTCACTGTCGAGTCCGAAGCGTTCGAGTCCGAAGCCGTCGAGTCCGAAGCCTTCGAGCCGGACGTGTTTGAGTCAGAACTGTTCGAGGCAGAAGCGTTCGGACCGATCACCGGCGAGTCCTGCACGGTGGAGGTCCGAGAGCCTTCCGGACTCGAAGTTGGCGAGTCGATCAGCGAGGCGGTTCCGGATATCGCGTCCACGGCTGGCGTGGATCGTGATGTTGCTACCCATGATGTCGATTGGCTCGAAAAGCTCGATCGAGAGCCCTCGCTCGCCACCGAGTCAGGAACGCATCGTATCACGGTGCGAGCGCTCCCCAGTCGCTCGACTGAAACGGCGACGGATCTACAATCCGAGTTCCCTTCCACACCGGTTTTAATTCCGACCGTTACTCCGACAATCAGTCATTCAGACGGTCCGACAGTCAGCCCTGCGAACACGGTCTTGCTAGAGGAAGCGTTCAATCCACCGACTGGCGAGATGCCGAGTGGGGCTCCGCGGGCCCACTCCGACATGGCACCGGCGATCGTTGACGGTTCGCTCGCGGATTCGCCATCGGTGGGGCCTGCCGATTTGCCTTCCGGCGACTCTTGCGATTTGCCTTCCCGAGTGTCTTCCGAAAGGCCCACCGATTGGCCTTCAGAGTTGACTTCCGATGCGACGTCTGTACCGATCGGTGCGCAAGGCCCATCGACGGCTTTGGAAGCGCCCGAGGTTCAGTCTTGGAATCATCCGGCCGAATCGACCGCGGCCCGCGAGATCGCGGTCCGGTCACTCGATGCGACATCGGGAGTACGCATTCCCCCGCCCCGTGTGTTGTCGTTGCGAATCCCGCGTCCGACCGTGAAAGTGTCGGGATTTACGTTTCCGGAGGCGCCTTGGGCGGCGGTCTGGATGAATCCGCCCGCCGCGGCGCGCGACAACGCGGCCGCATCGGCGAACGACGAGCCGGCGACTGATTCGGATGCGGCATCCGCGACGGAGACCGCCGACGTCGCTGGCCAAGAAGGCGACAAGCCCGGCAAATTAACTCGCATCAAGCCTCCGGGCGATGTCATCAAACTTGAAGACCGTTTGTATTACGTGTTGCAGCCGCCCCTGGAATCGCTGGTCGCGTGTGGCGAAATCCATATGCCGTTCGAGCCGTTCCCTTATCAGTACGAGGGGATCGGTTTTCTTTACCCGCGTTACACGGCGGTGCTCGCCGATGAAATGGGGTTGGGAAAAACCATGCAGGCGATCATGACGATCCGCTTGCTGCTGCGGGCCGGCGAGGTTCGCAATGTCTTGCTGGTGTGCCCCAAGCCGCTGGTGAGCAATTGGCGGCGCGAATTCCAGACCTGGGCTCCCGAGATTCCGGTCGGGATCATCGAAGGCGATCAAGCCCGCCGCCATTGGCAATGGCGGCAAGCCAGCACGCCGGTGAAGATTGCCAACTACGAACTGCTCATGCGCGACCGCGATGTGTTGGACGCTAATTTGCATTTTGATCTCGTGGCACTCGATGAGGCCCAGCGCATCAAGAACAAGTCGAGCACGACGAGCGAGATTGTTCGTTCGATCACCCGCACCCGCAGTTGGGCATTGACCGGAACGCCGGTTGAAAACAGCCCGGAAGACCTAGTGGGAATTTTCGAATTCCTTTCGCCAGGGTACCTAACAAACGACATGCAGCCTCGGCGGATGGGCGAGTTGGTGAAGGACCATATCCTTCGCCGCACGAAAGATATGGTGCTCACCGATATGCCCCCCAAGCTGTTCCGCGACGCGACGCTCGATCTCACGCCTGAACAACACGAAACCTATCGTCGCGCCGAGGACGATGGCGTCATGAAGCTGACCGACATGGGGCCTGGCATCACGATCCAGCATGTCTTTGAACTGGTGCTCCGCCTGAAGCAGATTTGCAACTTCGACCCGGTCACCGGCGCCAGCAGCAAGTTGGAGCGGCTCGAAGCCGACCTGGAAGAAGTTGTGGCGAGCGGCCAGAAGGCGATTCTGTTCACGCAATGGGTGGTAACCATCGCGCGGCTCCGCGAAAAGCTCGCTCGATTCGGAACGCTTGAGTATCACGGCCAGCTGCCGCACAAACAGCGCGAGACGGTGATCGACCAGTTCAAGAACGATCCGTCGAAGCGGCTGATTATGATGAGTTACGGCGCTGGCAGCGTTGGATTGAATTTGCAGTTTTGCCGCTATGTGTTTCTATTCGATCGCTGGTGGAATCCGGCG
>CAIXSC010000406.1 GCA_903921945.1 uncultured Planctomycetaceae bacterium | reverse complement strand
GCCGCCTCCCGCCATCCACATGGTAAACCCAAAGGCGTTGTGATCACGGCCTGTCCCTTGGGCGTACTCGGCTGTCGGCTGGCGACCAAACTCGCCGCCCCACACCACCAGCGTTTTGTCGAGCAGACCGCGTTGCCGCAGGTCTTTGAGCAGTCCGGCGATCGGCTTATCCGTATTGCCGGCGTGCTTGGTGTGATTCACCACAATGTCCGAATGGGCGTCCCAGTTGTCGTCGTTGTGGGCGCCGCCCGAGTAGATCTGGATGAAACGCACGCCCCGCTCGACGAGCCGGCGGGCGAGCAGGCACTTGCGGCCAAAGTCCTCGGTCCGTGACTGGTCGATGCCGTAAAGGCCAAGGGTTTTTTCGGACTCCTGCGAAAAATCAACCGCCTCCGGCGCGTGCTGCTGCATGTTGAACGCCAGTTCATAACTCGCGATGCGGGCTGCCAAATCGCTGTTATCCTGCCGGTCCTGCAGGTGGCTCTGATTGCGATCCCGCAGGCGATCCAACACGCGTCGCTGCAAGTCGCGGGAGATGCCGGCAGGCGCTTCCAAATTGTGGATCGGCACGCCACTGGCGCGAATCACCGTGCCCTGGTACGCGGCCGGCATGTAGCCGCTCGACCAGTTCTTCGGGCCACTAATCGGCCCGCCCGTTTTGTCGAGCATCACGACGTAGCCGGGGAAATTCTGGTTCTCGCTCCCCAGCCCGTAAGTGACCCAACTGCCAAGGCTGGGATGTCCGCTGAGAATCCGCCCCGAGTTCATCATCAACATGGCCGAGCCATGGATCGGCGATTCGGCGTACATCGAATGAATGAACGCCATGTCATCGACGCACTCGCCCAAATTCGGGAACAGATCCGAAACCAACTTCCCGCATTGGCCGTACGGTTTGAACTGCCACTTCGGTCCGACGACCCGCCCTTCGTTCTTGCGCCCGCCACGGCCGAAGGTCTTCACCGGAATCGTTTTGCCGTCCAGCGGATACAGCTTGGGCTTGTAATCGAACGTCTCGATGTGGCTCGGCCCGCCGTACATGAACAGAAAAATCACACTCGTCGCCTTCGGCGCGAAGTGTGGTTTCTTGGGCGCCATCGGGTTCACGTAGGAACCGCTCGTCGCGGCCAAACCTCGGGAACTCCCCGCGCTTGCCACGTCGGCGGCCGCCGCTCCTCGCGCGCCAAAGAAACCGTCGGCGGCCAACATGCCGGTCAATGCGGTTCCCGCAAAGCCGCCGCCCGCTTCCCACAAAAACTCGCGCCTCGTCCGCTGGCAAAACTGTCCCTGTGACATCGGTGTATCCCTCTCTTCGTCGGTTCGAAGTGGCAATGCCCGTTTAGCTGGCTAGTCGAGGTAAACGAAGGCGTTCGTATTCAGCAGCAACAAACAATATTGCGTGAGCGCCGCATCGGCCGAAAGCCCATGCCGTTCTCGCAGGTCGGCGATCAGTTTGAGATCGTCGCGCAGATCCGCGTCGGAGAGCGGACGGCTGGACACAAGCAAGGAGGCCATTCGGCACTGAGCCGCGAGATCGCCAGGCTTTTCCGCAGCGACCCGCTTCGCCAGAAAGCCAGCCTGTTCGTTGGTGAACTCGCCATTGAGCATCCCCAGCGCTTGCGTGGGGACGGTGGTCGTGTATCGGACCGGGCAACTGCTATCCGTATCGGCCGCGTCATTCAACGACAGTAATGGTACGGCGAGCGACCGCTTGACGTGAATGTACACGCTGCGACGCGAAGCCTCCTCCGGAGTCGCCTTCCCCCAGCCGGCTCCCGGCACCGATTGGCCAGCGAGCACTTCCCGTGGGATCGGCGGGTAAACACTGGGGCCGCCAAGCTGCAGATTGATACGCCCACTAACCGCCAGGATGGAATCGCGAATCTCTTCGGCGGTGAGACGTCGCATGGGATACCGCCACCACAGGTCGTTGCCTGGATCCTTCGCCAACGCGGCGGCGTTGCCGGCGGAACTCTGCCGGTAGGTCGCCGACATCATGATCAACTTGTGCATCCGCTTGAGTTTCCAGCCCCCGTCCCGCAGTTCGCAGGCCAGCCAATCGAGCAACTCTGGATGCGTCGGCGATTCGCCGAGAAGTCCAAAATCGTTGGGCGTCGGCACGATGCCGCGTCCAAAATGGTATTGCCACAGCCGATTCGCCATCACGCGGGCGGTCAAGGGATTCGCGGGGCCGACAATCCATTCAGCGAGCGCCCGCCGCTTGCCACTGGAACTGCTCGCCGCGTCGCCGCTCAGTTTGGTCGGGGCCACCGGTTCGTTGTCGGTCGAGCAGAGCACGGCCGGGAAACCGGGAACCACCTTTTCCCCCTCCGCGCCCGGATTGCCGCGGAGCAGCACAAACGTTTCGGCTCGACCCGACTCAGAAACGCACATCACCTCAATGCCCGCTTCGGGCGGCTTCGCCTTGCGGCTTTCTTCCAGTTCGCGGGATAGCCGTTCGAGCTTTTCGACCAGCGCGACGTCCCAAACTCGCGCGCCATCCCTTTTCAACAGGGTGGCGAAATCGGCGACGCCGCCCGCTTCCGCCAAGCCGACGTCGATGTACTGGCCACCGCCCGTCTGCCGGCAGTGAACCGCCAGCACATTGTCTCCCATCCGAAGCTTGCGAGCCGCTTCGCGGCCGAGCGGCACGCGTTCGTATTCGCGCAGGTAGCCTTGAGCCGAATAGATCTTTTCGCCGTTCAGGTAGACTTCGACGTCTTCGTCGTGATGCAGATCCAAGGCCAGCCGGCGAGGGACCCGGTCGAGCGCAAACGTGGTCCGCATCCAAATGTCGCCACTTCGCCACTCGGTACGCACCTGGGCGCCTGGCGTTCCGTTCGTGCCGAACCCGCCCGGTCCCCGTTTCCAACTCGATGCGTCAAAACCGGACGCGGCCCAATCGGCTGCCGGCTTCTGGAAGGTGTAAGACCACGACTGGGCTTGGCCGCGCGAGTCGGGGAGCAACACTCGGCCCGCTCCGCCCAGCGACTGACCGTCGAGCGACAACGGCCGACGTTCACCATCCGCCGCCTTCCATCCCAGACGCAGGCGTGGTTTGGCGTAGCTGTTGAAATACTCCAGCCGAAGCGGCAGCAAGCCGGCAGCGAGCCGAACTTTCGTTTCGCCCGCGTGGCGTCCCTTGCGCGGTTGGTTGACGATCGTCTCGCCGCCCACCACCCATCGCAAACCCTCCGTCGCGTCGAAATCAAAGACGTACTCGCCGGCAACTGGCACCTTCAGTTGCCCCTCGAACACCAATCCGATCGCCTCTTGCCGGGACGCCGGCGCGAGCGACACGAAGCCGTCCGCGATCGGCCCCTGGGTTTCGGCCTTCAGATTCGTGAAATCGGGCAGCGTCTCGAACGTGTCGCGGTAGAACCGATAGCTTAGTTCCGCCAGGTCGGGCGCCGCCGCCATCTCGTCGGCGTCGTCGGACTCGGATGGGTTGTTCCTCGCGCCGGACGGATTGGCGTTCGCTTGACTCTTCGCCGCTTGTTCCGCCTTCCGCCACGCCGCCAGGAACTGTTGCTGCAAACCGAAAATCTCGCCGTACAGCCGCGCTTCCTTCGCTTCCTTTTCCGCGATCCATCGCTTCTGCGTGGCCTGTT
>CAIXSC010000405.1 GCA_903921945.1 uncultured Planctomycetaceae bacterium | reverse complement strand
GCGGGCCAAACCGTGCGGGACAAGCATCGCGCAAGCCGTTTTCCGGCTGGCCATGATTGACACTTGGACGGCAGTGGAAGCCAGTTCCTGGGAAAACCTCGAGAAGCGGCGAGCTGGCAACCGCGCAGGGCGAAGATCAAAAAATGCCAAAAATCCCGTGAAAAAACGGCTTTTCCGCGAGCGCGACCGGTTGCAATTTCAGCAGGCATCGATTTAAACATGCCTTTCCGCGGGGCCTACCCAAGGTCAGATTTCTTGTCTCGACACCACTAGGAGGGTGTATTCCATGGCGAAAGGTGAAGTGAAGAAGGGGCCGACCAAGTCGCAACTCTATGCGAATTTGGCCGAATCCACCGGGTTATCGCGTAAGCAAGTCGCGGCGGTGATGGATGGATTGGCGGCCGAAATGGCGGCGACCTTCAAGAAGAAGATCACCGACTTCACGATTCCGGGGCTCGCGAAAGTGACGGTGGTGCGAAAGCCCGCGACGAAAGCCGGCCAACGTCCCAATCCGTTCAAGCCCGGCGAAATGATGGAAGTCAAGGCCAAGCCGGCCCGCAACATCATTCGTGTCCGACCGCTGAAGATGCTCAAAGACATGGTCTGATCGCTTCGCGTGCGAATCATGGCGGGCCGTGGCCGTTCCTTAGCAAGGAATGCTCGCGGCCCTTTTTTCGCGCCGAGACCGGTCAACCTATTGCAGCGCGTAACCGCGCTGTCGTCCTATGGCCGCCCGAGTCGAATCGGTTCGCGACTTCTTCGCCCGCTTTCTCTTGCCGTTGGCCGTGGCTACGGCGCTCGTGGCTTTCGCCGCCAACTCCCTACTCTGCCGGCTGGCGCTTCGCCCGCGAGTGTCGTCGGAGCAGGCTGACCGCGACGGACGGCGGAACGCAGGGACGACACCGGGAGCCGTCGCCACACGCGCCATGGATCCGGGAACTTTCACCGTTGTGCGGTTATGGGCCGGAGCCGGCGTGTTGTGCGCCTTGGCGCTTGTTCGTCGGACGGGCACACCTTCGCTGTCGAGCGCGTTCGGTGGTTCATGGGCGGCGGCGCTGGCGTTGTTCGTCTATGCCGCGGCCTTCTCGTTCGCGTACACCCAACTGTCCACGGGGACCGGCGCCCTGCTGCTCTTTGGCAGCGTCCAAGTCACGATGCTCCTCGGAGCGCGATGGCGCGGCGAACCGTTTCGAGCGACGGATGGGGCGGCGATGGCGCTGGCCGGGTCCGGCGTGGCCGTGTTGTTGGCGCCCGGAGTTTCCGCGCCGCCACTCGGCAGCGCGGCGTTGATGGTATCGGCGGGCGTCGCTTGGGGCGTGTATTCGCTGCTTGGTCGTCGGCTTGGCGGCGATCCGATCGCGGCCACCACTGGGAACTTCGCGCGGGCAGCGGCCCCGGCAGCCGTACTCGCGCTGCTGATCGTCGCCGTTTCGAGCATCGGACCGCAGGTCACCGCCGAACGGCCGGTCGTGGCGGCCTTTCAATGGCAAGCGGAACCGCGTGGTTGGTTCTTGGCCATCGTGTCTGGCGGGCTGACATCCGGCTTGGGCTATGTCGTGTGGTACGCCGCGCTGCGGCAACTCGCCGCCAAAACGGCCGCGCTACTGCAACTCGCCGTGCCTTGGATCGCGGCGGCGGGCGGCGTGGCGGCACTGGGCGAGCGTCCGACATTGGCGATGTTTATCGCGGGCCCTTTGATCGCCGCCGGGGTTTGGTTTGCCGTCCGCCCGAAGCCGGCGGCAATGCCACCTGCCCAGGGCCGCTGAGGTAGGCGAGCAAATCGCGAGTTTGCTCGAAGGCCAGTTTTTCCAGCAACCCCTCGGGCATCAGGGACAGCGGCGAGAGTGTCCGGCGAGCGATTTCTCCGCGTGGAATGACAACTTTCTCGTTCGCGGTTTGCAGCGTCAGCGCGGCGTTTGTCTCGCCAGCGGCGATCCCCGATAGCGTTCGGCCCGACTCCGTTTCCACCACCAGAAGCTGGAAATCGCGCGAGACCGCGGCGCTCGGGTCGACCAGATTTTCCAGCAAGTAATCGAGGTTGAACCGTTGCGCGCCGGTGAGATCGGGACCGACCGCTTGGCCCGCGTCAAACAGCCGATGGCAGCTCGCGCAGTGGGTTTGAAAGAGCGCGCGACCGGCCGAGCGATCGCCAGCCTTCAAGGCGGTGGACGTGAGCCGTTTTTTTAGATCGGCGATGGTTCGGGCTCGGTCGGATGGCGTGTTGCGCAATTCGCCCCAGACGCGCCGCAGTCGCTCGGAGACCGCAGGATCCCGCAAACTGGCAATCTGCCGCGCGGCATAAGCGGTCAGATCGCCTCGAGGGATTCGACCTCCGTCAACGGCCTCGAGTAGCGTCAGCGCCCAAGCCGGTCGTCCCGCCAACGCCAAGATGGCGTCGCGTCGCGCATCGGGGCCCAGCCGCGGATAGACCGCGAGTATCGCCGCCACAGTGCCCGGATGATTGAACTCGGGCAAGCCCCGCAATGCGGTCGATTGCAATGTCGGGGGAACGCGCGGTTCGGCCAGCGTGCTCAACAGCAACTCGGCCGTTCCGTCCGCGCGTTTCGCGATCAGCGCTTCCAACGCTTGTTCGCGACGAATGGGAAGCGCCGCTCGATCCGCCGCCCGATGACGCAACTGCGCCAGCGCCGCGGGATCGTTGAACACCAGGGCGACACGCTCGGCCAAGTCGACAATCGCCGCGTTCGAGTCTCGTGCCCAGCGCGAGAAAGCCGTTGGCCAAGATGCGGGAGGCGCGACCGATCGGCGTCCCGCGAGCCCCACGAGCATTCCGTCGAGCCAGTCGCGGGCCGTTTCGGACCGGGTGTCGGAATGCGCCAAGCCCGCGGCCAACGTTTCGAGCGCCCTCGCGTTGTTCGCCAGCCCGGCGGCCCGGCGCGCGGCGAAGCGTCGGGTCGCCGATTGGCGGGCGGCCAATGCCAAACGCAGGAACCGGGTCTCGTCGGCTTCCACGAGCGGTTCGGTGGCATACCAATTCATCAGCGGCAAATTCGGATCGGATTCGTCCTCGGCGCGGGACAACAGCGCCGCGAGCGGTTCCCAACGCCGCGCCAACGGCAGTCGCTGCATCGCGGCCGAGATCTGCAACCGCACGTACGGCGACGGTTCGCTGGCCGCCATCGAAACGAATCGGGACAAAGCGGCCGCGGGCGGATCGCGGTCTTCGCAAAGTAAACGCACAGCCCAACCACGGATGTATTCGTCCGCGTGCTCGAGCAACGTGGTGAGGAACGCGTCGTCGGTGCCGCCGATCGCATGCAGCGTCCAAAGCGCGCGAAGTTTACGCGGTGTCTCGGGCTGCTGCGAGAAGAGCGTTCCCAGACGCTCGCGTGCGGCAGTCAGATCACGCCCTGCCGCGTACCGCTCCTGAAGCACTCGACGCGCATGCCGCACATGCCAGTCGTTGGCATGCAGTTGCAACGCCACCAGTTCCAAATCGTCGCACTCCGGAGCCGGCTTGAAGGCGGTTCGCGGTTGACCATAGGCGATTTTGTAGATGCGGCCAGTGTGGCGGCGGGTGTTGCGAACGCTGTGGCATTCGCCCGTATCCGACCAATCCGCCGAATAGACGGCGCCGTCCGGTCCATACTGCAGCGTAACGCCCATGAACCATGGATCGCGGGCCCGCAGCAAGTCCTTTCCGTGGGAAGCTACGTATCCCGAACCGGCCCGCCGGGGCAAGTCGTTATTGATCCGCTTGCCGTGAATGTTGTGCATGAAAACGGTGTTGCGGTATTCGGCCGGCCAGTTGTCTCCAAGGTAGACCATCGTGCCGCAGTGTGCGTGGCCGCCCCCCGCTTCATCCTCCTCGGGACTCCCCAACCCATCGCGGACATTCGCCTCGCCCACAAAATGCAGGTGGTCGGCGATGCTGGCGATCCGCTCAAACGCGAACTGGCTTGACTGTCGATTCCGCCAAGGTTCGTAATGCGCCCCTTGGATCGCATGGAAGAGATGGGGATTGACACAGTTGCAAATGAACGCTTCGCCGTAGTCGTTCCAATCGATGCCCCAGGGGTTGGTTGTGCCGTCGGCGAACGGTTCCCATTGGTGACGGATCGGATGGTAGCGGTAGACGCCGCCATCGAAGCGAATCCGCTGCGCTTCGGGTGTGCCTGGCTTGCCAATCATCGACCAATTCGTGCGGCCGTGGGTTCCGTAAAGCCAGCCGTCCGGTCCCCAAGCCAAAGCGTTGGCCAGATTGTGGGAATTGGCATGAGTGCCGAAACCATCGAGTAGCGTGACCGGGGGACCGTCTGGACGATCGTCGCCATCGCGATCGGGAATGAAAAACAGCGACGGCGGCGACACAACCCAGACGCCGCCGAACCCGACCTCCAATCCCGTCACGTAGTTCAATTGGTCGTAGAACACAACGCGTCGATCGAACTGGCCATTGCCATCCGTGTCCTCGAAAACCAGGATTCGATCACCCGGCTTGTTTCCATGATTCGGGTAGTTGTAAGCCTCGGCCACCCACAGACGACCGCGATCGTCAAAGCAAAAGCCGATGGGCTGGCAAACGTCGGGTTCGCCGGCGAACAGCGTCACACGGAAGCCCTTGGGGACGGTCATCGTTCGCGCTGCTTCGACCGGCGGCAGTGGGCTGTCCACTTCGGGTTCCGCCGCGAAGCCTGGTACCGTCCAACTCGTTCCTGCAAATGGCTCAAGCGGCACGGTAAACCCGCATAGAACCGCCAAAAACATCGCGACGGCCAGAAGGCTGCGGCGGGCGGCGCCGGCGATGGGGTGAGCAACCAGGCAGGCCGGGCGAGCCCACGTGAACGATGGCTGGAACCGAGGCATGACGGCAATTCTCCGGGGCGGGCGTGACGCTCACTACGTCACAATATCGGCTTGCCGTCCCAACTGCCACCCGCGCTGACCGAGGGATGGAGGTAGTGACGAACGCCAAGACACAACACCGCATTTGTTACACTATTCGACTCAAGCCAAAAGGTCATTCGAAGGAGGCGGTCGACGATGAAACGTGGCAACGAAGGGACGCGCGGTGAGCCGACGCGGAAGGTTTCGGGACGAGCCAACTTCGGGTGGGCTCGCGCGATCGCGATTGCGGCTGCGCTGCTTGCCGGCACGGACCCGGCGCGAGCCGAGGAATCCGCGGTTCCCAAGGCTGGGAACGCAGCCAACGCCCCAACGGCGACGCGACGCCCGAACATCCTCTTCGCGTTCGCGGACGACTGGGGGCGGTTCGCCAGCACCTACGCTCGGCTCGACGGTCCGGGCACCGTCAACGACCTCTTGAAAACGCCCAACTTCGATCGGCTGGCGCGCGAAGGACTCGTGTTCCGTCGCGCGTTCGTGTCGGCGCCGTCCTGCACGCCGTGCCGCAGCGCGCTCGTGAGCGGCCAGCACTTCTGGCGGACCGGCCGCGGGGCCATTCTTCGCGGAGCCGTCTGGGAGGAGAAGCACGCCGCGTTCCCGTTGATGCTCCGCGACGCCGGTTACCACATCGGCGAAACCTACAAAGTTTGGAGCCCGGGAACACCGGGCGACGCGCCGTTTGGCGCGGGCAAACACGCCTATGAAAAGGCGGGCGGCCGCTTCAACCAGTTCTCGGAAAACGTTTCCAAAATGCTGGCTAACGGCCGATCGCTCGAACAGGCCAAGCAGTCGCTGTACGCCGAGGTGCGGGCGAACTTCGACGCCTTCCTGGCCGCCCGCCCCCAAGGCCAGCCGTTCCTCTATTGGTTCGGACCGACCAATGTGCATCGTCAATGGCAACGCGGCTCGGGCAAACGCCTGTGGGGCTTGGAACCCAACGAGCTCCGCGGAAAGATGCCGCCGTTTCTCGCCGACGAACCGGAGATCCGCGAGGACTTGGCCGACTATTTCGGCGAAGTGCAGGCGTTCGATGCCGCACTCGGGGTTCTGCTCGAGAGGCTCGCGGAAATCGGCGAACTGGAAAACACGCTGGTGGTGGCCAGCGGCGACCATGGCGCGCCGGGCTTTCCACACGGCAAATGCAATCTCTACGACTTTGGCGCAAGCGTATCGCTGGCGATGCGCGGTCCTGGCGTGCGTCCGGGGCAAGTGTTCGATGGTTTGGTAAGCCTGGTTGATCTGGCCCCGACCTTTTTGAAGTCGGCCGGTGTCAGTGTTCCGGCCGCGATGACGGGCCGCGATTTGACGGCCGTCATGGCGGGAGCGACGGCAACGGCCTCATCGCCACCGTCATCGCCCGATCCCGCGCCATCGCCAACTTCACCGTCGCCGCCGGCGCCGACTTCATCGCCGACTCCAACTCCGATGTCCGCGGACGCATCGAAAACGGTCCAGGCAGCGGATGCGAACGCTTGGGACGCCGTGTTCATCGGTCGCGAACGCCATGTGGAGAATGCGCGGGCCGACTTCGCTCCGTATCCGCAACGGGCCATTCGCACCCGCGATTTCCTGTACATCGTGAACTTCCACCCCGAACGCTGGCCCCTTGGCGATCCGTATCGACTGTACGACGGCGAACCACCGACCGATCGCGAAGTTTCCGAGCAAACCCGCGTGACTTTGCCGGACGAGGACGCGGGACCGGCGAAGGCATGGCTCGTCGCGCGCCGCGCGGACCCGAAGTGGAAGCCGCTATTCGACCTGGCTTACGGGAAACGGCCCCGTGAGGAACTGTACGATTTGCGGCGCGACCCCCATCAGGTCCGCAATGTGGCGGGCGAGGCCGAATACGCCGGGCAGCGAGCCGCCTTGGAACGGCGACTGATGGACGAATTGCAACGCACCGGCGATCCCCGTCTGATCGACGAGGGACGGTTCTTTGAGACACCGCCCATGGCAGGACCGGTCGATGCCAGCCAAGCGGCAACCCGGCGGTCATCCGGCGACAACCCACGTTTGAACGTCGTGTTCATTTTGGCGGACGATCTGGGTTGGGCCGAGACAGGTTGCTTCGGACAAAAGAAGATTCCGACCCCGCACATCGATCGGCTAGCGGCTCAGGGAATGCGGCTTACGCAGCACTACTCGGGAGCGCCCGTTTGCGCGCCGTCACGCTGCGTGTTGATGACGGGCAAACATTTGGGACACGCCGAAATCCGCGGAAACCGACAGGCGAAAGCCGCCTTTCCCCAGTTTGACGAAGGACAGCATCCTCTGACCACCGAAGCGGTGACGTTGGCGGAACTCTTCCAGCAAGCAGGCTACGCGACCGCGGCGTTCGGCAAATGGGGCTTGGGACCGGTCGGTAGCACGGGCGATCCCAATCGGCAGGGTTTCGACCTGTTTTTCGGCTACAACTGCCAAGCCGTTGCCCACAGTTATTTCCCCAGCCATCTGTGGCGAAACGCGGAACGAGTGCCGCTAAATTCCCCAGCCGTGTCCGGCCATCCCAAACCGCCGACCGGCGAAATCCGGCTCGCCGACTGGCAGGGACAACAGTACGCGCCGCATCGGATCATCGCGGAGGCTGAGCGATTCCTGAATGAGCAAGCGGGCAAGCGGTCGGTTCAACCATTCTTCCTGTATCTGCCGTTCATCGAACCGCACGTGGCCATGCATCCCTTGCCCGCAGCCGTCGACAAGTTTCCCCGGGAGTGGGATGACAAACCGTATCGGGGACAGTGCGGCTATACACCTCACCCCCGGCCCCGGGCCGGCTATGCCGCAATGATCGCGGATTTAGACAGCTATGTCGGCCGCATCCTCGGGGTGCTCGAACATCACCGGCTGCGCGAACGCACTTTGATCGTGTTCTCCAGCGACAACGGCACGACCCACGCCCACCCCGGCGACCCCGTGTTCCACGTGGGAGGTGTGGACGCGAAGTTCTTCGCCAGCACCGCGGATTTGCGCGGCTACAAAGGCAGCGTTTACGAGGGCGGCCTTCGAGTTCCCCTGATCGCCTCGCTGCCGGGAACGATTCCCGCCGGATCAACAAGCGACGCTCCGAGTTACTTCGCGGATTGGATGCCGACGCTGTGTGAAGCGCTAGGATTCAAGACTCCGCCGGGCGTGGACGGCCAGAGCCTGTGGTCCGTGTTGCGTGGCGGCGTCGCCCCCGCGACTCGAAAACCGATGGTCTGGGTCTTTCCCGAGTATGGCGGCCAAGTCGCGGTTCGCATGGGGATGCTGAAGGCGGTCCGCCAACGCCTGAAGACGAAGACGCCTGGCCCCTGGGAACTGTACGACCTAGCGACGGATCGCGGAGAGCGGCACGACCTCGCGGCATCACGCGTCGAGTCCATCCGGGAAGCCGAACGGATCCTGCGAGCCGAAACGGCGGAAAACACCGTCTTTCCGGTGGATTTAACCATCCCCTAACGAGTGATCGTATTTGGTCGTCAGAATCTGCGAGTCGGGCTGCCGTCAACGGCTCGACTTGCCAGCGGGCTGCCAAGCGAGATTCTTACCATCGCCTCAATCGCCCCAATCATCAAAGTCGGCCTAAACGGAAGATCCGGCGCATCCGATATTCCCCCTATAATTCCTAAATTCCGATTGAAAAACCACCATTTACTCGCTAGCATAACCCCGGTTTGGTGATCCCCCGTCAGGATTGATGGCTCATCTCTAGAGGATTGTGCGATGTTGCATGGCATTATTGAGGCATGGGATGCTCGGCGGCGAAAGCGGGCTTGCGGCGCGCGGCGGAATTGGGCTCGGCTGTTAGGAAGCGAGCGACTGGAGACGCGCCGGACGATGGCTTCCGGTTCCTCGCTGCTGGCGGGGCTTGACGAGGCCGGAAACTTTCGCATCACCGATTCCACGGGATCCATGAACGACTTCGTCCTGATCTACCGATCCGGCGATGAAATCGTGGCGTACAGCGATGCTGGCATTGAGGCGGACGGTGTCGGCCAGACGGAAGCTGGCAACGCGGTGAGTGTTTCCGCAGAGTTGATCACGGGGCGGATCATTGTCGATCTGAAGGGTGGCAGTAACAACCTGGCCATCGATTGGAGCGCCACGATCGATGATGATGAAGCGCCGGTTCCTGATGAGGAAGGCGATCCGACGGTGTCGCGAGGGATTTTCTTTTCCGTGACCAGCGATGGCGAAGCGGACGATTCCCTGACCATCATTCCGCCTTCAGACAGCCCGGTGACTGTGGATTACGCAACCGCCATTGTCCCGCGGTATTCCGGAACCGTCAGCGTCGCGGGAGCTGCGGGGGACATCAGTTTCGCGAATGTCGACAATGCCGAGGGAGCGCCCTTGGCCTTGATTGGCATCACGGAAGTGGAGTTCAACCTTCCTGGGCTCGCCGATTCGGGTGAGCTGGGAGTCGCGGATTTAGGGGGCTTCGATGCGGTCTTGCTGCGTAGCAACCGATCGGCTGGCGGCACCTTTGCCTCCACGGTTGTCGTCACCGACGCGGAGATCGCCGTCACGGTGAACATGGGCCGGGACAACGGCAATTTTGTGGTGTCGGCGATCCGGGGCGACGACGAGAACTCTGACTTCGTCATCGTAAATGGCAACCTTGGAAATGACACCATCAATGTCGGCACAGCCGATTCGCCGGTGACCCTGGGTGTTACTCTCCAAGGAGACGAGGGAAATGACAATCTAGGCGGCGGCGCCGGTAACGATGTTTTGAATGGTGGCGGGAACGAAGACACCCTTCGCGGCGGCGATGGCGATGATGCCATCAGTGGCGGCAGCGGACGCGATCGAATCCTCGGCGAGGCGGGAGACGACACGCTTGCCGGCGACCAGGGTGACGACCGACTCGAAGGCGGGGTCGGCAACGATTCGCTCGCCGGCGGAATCGGCAATGACATCCTCAACGGCGGCGCGGGCATCGACGAAATCCGTGGCAACGAAGGGGCTGACATCATTCAGATTCTCGGCGACCAGGCGAATGGCGACGAGAGTTGCGACGACATGAACGGCGGGGCGGGAATCGACTCGCTGGAGTTCATTGGCGACGCGAATGTGGTGCTCGCGAATTTCGGCGGCGAGGACGAGTTTTCGGTATCGATCGAGCGGATCAACGGCCGGGGCCGCGCCTTGGAGGGAACCGCCCTCGCCAACACGTTCGATTTGAGCCGCGTGACCATTGTCAACGTGCTTGGCATTTATGGCTTGTCCGGCGACGACACGATCATTGGCACATCGGGCCATGACACGATCTACGGCAATAGCCCGACATCGTTCATCTCGAGTGATGATGACGACTTGATCATGGGTGGCGGCGGCAATGATCGCCTCTACGGCGGTTCCGGCGCCGACTCGATCGACGGTGGAACGGGCCTCGATACAATCAATGGAGGTTTGGGCGACGACACGATCCAAGGCGGAGCGGGCAATGACACCATTGAAACTCGCTCTTCCGAGTCCGCCGGGGATGTGATCAATGGCGGATCGGGAAATGACACCTTCGTCAACACCGCTAATAGTCCTTTGGTGCTCAACGGATTCGACGGGCGTACCAATGGATTCGAAGTCATCCATGGAAACAACCAGGACATTTTCGGCACGGTTGACGATAACACCTTTGATTTCCGCCGCCCTGCCGCAGCATCGTTGATGCTGGTACGGGTCTCCGCCATCCGCGGCGGCGATGGTGATGATCTAATCTATGGCAGTTCCTCCGTCGACCGCATCTTTGGCGACGCGGGTGACGACGAGATTTATGGGGGACTGGGCAACGATATTTTGCGGGGCGGAGCGGGCGACGATTCGCTAAACGGTGGAGGCGGAGTCGACTCGCTGTTCGGAGACGATGGAGCCGACACGTTGACGGGCGGGGACTCGCTGGACTACTTCATCTTCCAAAACTCGCCAGGCGATAACAGCGAAATCGATGTCGTAACCGATTTCCGCAATGATTTCCTGAGGTACGAAGGGTTTTCCCGCGGCGCCTACAGCACGGACTACGCGGCCATTCAGTCGGTGCGGACTGAAGATGGCTTGGAATTGACCCAGAGTAGCAGTGGAAAGACAGTTCTCTTGAAAGGCTCGCTGCGAACCAAGCCGCGGCGTTCCGCCTTTATCTTCACGGATGGTGACGGTCTCGGCTCGTAATATTTTCTTACCATTCTGGCGGCCGCGGCGTCGAATGCATGACGGACGCGAAGTCCGGCGTCCGGCCGCCAGCAGCGTTCCATGTAAGGCTTTACTACCATGAAGCGATTCAATCCTTTACGCTCGTTTTCCTCCCGTCGTCGCCAAAATCGCCAACGCCCTGCGAATCGGCTGCGATTCGAGTCGCTCGAGAATCGCGACCTGCTGGCGACACTCCTTGCCGGCCTTGACTCCAGCGGCAACTTCCTCGTCACCGATTCGGCCGGATCCGAGGACGACTTAGTGTTTTTGTACCGTTCCGGCACCAACATCGTCGCCTACAGTGACTCCGGTATTGATGCGGATGGCGTAGGTCAAACCTCCGACGACAATTGGGTGAGCGTGCCCAGTTCGGCCATCACAGGCCAGATCATCGTTGACCTGGCTGGTGGCGCCAACGCCCTGATTGTCACTTGGAACGCTAGCATCTCCGGCTCAAGTCCAACGCCTACACCTAATGGCGATCCAACCGTGGCCGGCGGCATTTCTTACACCGTCCTTAACGACGCGGACGACGATGATTTCCTCGCAATTGAGTACCCGGGCTCTGGTGTAGTCACCGTGGATTACTCGCCCACCACATCCATCCAATATGCTGGATCAGTGCGAGTCGCCGGATCGGCGGGATCCGTCGGATTCACCAATGTGGAAAACGCCGATGCGTCGGCACTGGTGCTTCGAAATGTCACCAATGCTGTGTTCAACTTGCCGGGACGCGGTGATCGCGGAGTGCTCGCCGTCGACTCAGAGACCGACGGCATTTCGCTCCAAAGCGCGGCGGTGTCTGGCGCGACTTTCGCATCCACATTGATCAATACCAGCGACGCGACGTCGATCGTTATCAATATGGGCGGTGACAATGGTACATTCGCTGTTGAAGCCGTGCGCGATTTGATCTCACCGTCCGATCAGATCACCATCAATGGCCAAGCGGGTAGTGACACGATCTCCATCGGAAGCGTCGCTACGCCCATTTCGTTGCCGTTTAGCTTGATGGGCGGTGACGGGAATGACACCATCTCGGGCGGCGAGGGCGTGGATGTCATTCAGGGTGGTCTTGGCGATGATGTCCTTTCGGGCCTTGTCGGCGACGACACGCTCATCGGTGGTGATGGTCGAGATGTATTGAAAGGTGGGGCCGGTGACGATTTGCTAAGCGGCCAAGGCGGAGATGACATGCTTTTCGGGGATACCAACGCGGACGCGCCCACCCCCGACGACGGAGACGACACCCTTTCGGGTGGGCTTGGAAGTGATATTTTAAACGGAGAGGCTGGCGAGGATGTTGTTAGGGGAGAAGAGGGTAACGACATTCTTCGAATTCGCGGAGACCAAGCGGCCGCTGACACACTGAGCGGCGGCGCCGGCAGCGACACGCTGGAATTCGTTGGCGAACCTGACGATTACGTGGTGCTTGAGGAATTTGGTGGAACGAGCACGCGAACCCTCTCCCTGGAGCGGATTGTCGCGGGTGGAAGATTCCTCACGGGCACGGATGATGCGAACGTGTTCGACTTCAG
>CAIXSC010000404.1 GCA_903921945.1 uncultured Planctomycetaceae bacterium | reverse complement strand
CGTCGACGATCGTTTAAGTCCGAAATCCCTCCACCGAAGCTTGGACCTTCCAAGTCGATCGAAGACGATCAACGTCCCAATCTCGTTCTCTTGCCTCTCCGTGCCTATGTGGCTCCGTGAGCTAATCCATCCGGGAATTCTGCGGAATGCGGTTTCCCGGCCGCTCTTTGTTGGAAAAAACGGGAAAAGTGCCAGCCACTTTGAAAATGGGAAACGTGCCAGCCACCTTGCGATCGGACAAAACGGGAAACGCGGGAAACGTGCCAGCCAGTTTTCGATCTTCTTGCCAAGCGATCAGTGCCTGGCACGAATTGCCGATTCGAATTGCCGGGCACGAATTGCCGATCAGTACCAGGAATGCGAAGCTGGCACAGATTGGGTCGTTTGGGTGGAATGGCGTGTGTGGGATGGAAACCCAATTGCTGCCACAAGAGCCAATCGTGGCTTGAACAGGAATCGGTGCCAACAGGAATCGGTGCCAGGCACTGATCGTTCTGTCGTACGAAGGAAGGGCTACACGGAGCTAGGCGATTCGATTGTCGATCGCGGCGCCCAGTAAGTACGACGGACAACTTGTCCCTCGCTGCTCCCTGAGTGCCTCAGCCCATGGACACAACGGACAGCGTTCTTCGAGTCGCAAGCGCTCGGGCTCGCGCGTCGACGGACAAGGCGTCCGTCGTACTTGTCGCCTTCGAAAGCGAAGGTGCGCGAATTGCCCCAGGCCGCGCCTCTTGACCGCCCACCTCAACGCACGTACGATCAAACGAGTGTTTCACCGTTTCTCTTTCCTCGTTTCTCGATTCTCGATCGGCCTCCTCGGCCTGATTGACGGTGCGCGACGGCTTCTGGGACCGCTTTCGAGATCGCGGATCGACCATTTGACGTGAAATGAGGATGGGAGATGAAGAGTGTCACGCTTTTCGGAATGATCGCTGTTTGTGGGTTCGCGGTCGCAGTCCTGGCCAATGACTCGGCCTTGGCCGAGATCGGTGTGGTTTCTCCTCGCGAAGTCCGCGAGCTTATCGAGGATCCCGCCCCGTGTAAGCGTCTCGTCGTCCTGGATCCGCGCCGCGGTTCTCGAGACTTTATTCGAGGGCATTCACCGACCGCTCACCACCTCAATTGCTACACCTTGCGGGGCACCAACCGCGGCGTGCCGGTGCAGTATCTGCCTGACGATGGTTCATCTCGATGAGGGGGCGTGGAAAGAATACGTTTCTTTCCCCGAACATCCCGTGGCGACCAAGGAAAACTTGGCCGCCCTGTCGCCGTAGCCGCGACGCGTCCTCTCTTTTGAAAGTTTGACCCGTGCTCACCGCGTTAATGCTTGTCGCTGTCGGTTTTGTGGCGTTCACGAATGGAGCGAACGGAAATTTCAAGGGAGTGGCGTCGTTGTATGGCAGCGGCACCACGTCGCGTCGGACGGCGTTGGCTTGGGGGACGGCGTCCACATTCGCCGGATCGATCGCCGCTCTGTTTCTCGCCGGGGGACTGTTGCAGAAATTTGGCGGCCGTGGCATTGTCCCCGACACGCTCGCCCGATCGCCCGACTTTCTTGCGGCGGCCGCTATCGGGACCGCGTTGACAAGTTTCCTGGCAACTCGACTGGGTTTTCCTGTGTCGACCACTCACGCAATGGTCGGCGCGTTGGTTGGGGCCGGCGTAGCTGGCGGCGGCGAAGAGGTGCGGTTCGCGGCGTTGGGGAAACAGTTTTTGTATCCGCTACTGCTGAGCCCGCTGATGGCCGTGCTGTTGGGCGGCCTGGCCTACGCGATGCTGCGGATGTCGGGGCTAGCCCCGGACGAGCGTTCGAGACGATTGGACCTGTGCCATTTCGCAAGCTCCGGGGCGGCGAGTTTCGCCCGCGGGTTGAATGACACTCCCAAAATGGCGGCTTTGCTAGCCGTGGCCCCGGGGATGGAAATGCATTGGGCTTTTTTAGCGGTCGCGATCGCGATCGCGGTCGGCGCCTGGCTCGATGCGGACAATGTAGCGGAAACGCTCGGAAAGAAGGTGACGGACATGAATCCCGGGCAGGGCTTCGCCGCCAGCTTGGTGACCGCCGGCTTGGTGGCCACCGCGAGTTTCCACAGTTTGCCGGTGAGCACGACGCACGTGAGCGTGGGCGCGTTGACTGGGATGGGCGCGAGCACTCGGCAAACCCGTTGGCGGAAAGTCGCGGAGATTCTGCTGGCGTGGGTTTGCACGGTTCCATGTGCCGCGATGCTGGCCGCCGTCGCCTACGTCGTCCTCGGCATGACGTGAGCGGTGTGCAAGGAAGCGGCTGGCGCGGTTGGGGCGG
>CAIXSC010000403.1 GCA_903921945.1 uncultured Planctomycetaceae bacterium | reverse complement strand
GATCGCCTGCCGCAACGCGCGGGGCGTGGCGACGCTGAGGTGGACCGAGATTCCGGGCAACCGCGAAGCGGGTTGCGAGGAGGATTGGGCGGAGGATTGGGTGGTGGATGGGGTGGTAGATGGCGCGGAGGATTGGGCGGTAGATGGCGCGGAGGAACGGGATGAGGCGGCAGCGGCGACGTGTTCCTCCATCGGGACGCCGACGGATTGGAAGACGGTTTTCACGAAGCGGGCGACGTCTTCGCCGCGGCCGATGGCGGCGCGGACGTGGCGGAGTTCGGCGGCGACGGCGTCTTTGTCGAGCGAGTGTTGGGCGAAGCGGGAGCGGCTGGCTTTTTCGCGATCGCGGGCGTTGTCCCATTCGGCGTGGAACGATTTGATTTGTTGGTCGCCGTCGTCGGGGCCGAAGTCGAGTTGTTGTTGGCGGAGGCCGCTGCCGGTTTGTTCGCGGAAGAGGGCGCCTTCGAACAACGTTTCGGCGATCTGTTCGCTGGAGCCGGGCACGGCGACGGTGACTCCCAGGTCGCTCTTGATGCTTTTGTGTTTGCGGATGAGGACGTCGAGGATGACGCCGTCGATCGGGTTGTCTTTGCCGTAGTAGGTGACGACGCGGACCTCGGGTTTGTCTTGGCCGAACCGATCGACGCGGCCTTCGCGTTGTTCGTGCCGCGTGGGGTTCCAGCACAGGTCGTAGTGGAGGATGGCGTTGAACGCCTGTTGCAGGTTGACGCCTTCCGAGAGGCAATCGGTGCAGACGAGGACGTATTGGCCGCCGTCCTTGGAGAGGTTTTCGATGCGGGATTCGCGTTCGGAGGGGGGCAACAGTCCGGTGACCGCTTCCACGCGGACTTTGTCGGGCAGGGCGTCGCGGAGGTGGCGGGCGACGTACTCGGCCGTGTCGACGAAGCGGCAGAAGACGATCAGCTGGAAGTTGGCTTTGAGCAGCGCTTTGACTTCTTTGATCGCGCCTTGCAGCTTGGCGTCGGAGTCGCCGGCGAGCGCTTCGGCGCGGCGGGCGAAGGCGAGCAGTTTACGGCGGTGGGTGTCGGCTTCTTGTTCGGCGTCGGCGCCGGGGCTCAGGTCGAGCGCGGTGACGTCGTCGGCTTCGTCCTGGTCGAGCACGCTGCGGCGGCCGACCTCTTCGAGCTCGGAGTCAGCCGCTTCGTCGACGGCGGCGCGGCTGCGGAGCGTGGCGACGGCGGCGGCGGGGCTGGAAGAGAAGCAGCGGAGCAGCGCGAGCGCCGACCAGTAGCGAACGCGACGGCGACGGCGATCCGAGTTGCCTTCGGTGACGAATTCGCGGACGAACTTGACGATGTCGTCGAACAGTTCGCGGTATTCCCGGCTGAAGGCGTAGGTTAGTTCTTTGTCGAGCCGCTCGGGGAACGTGGTGTCGGTTTCCAAGTAGTGGCGGATATCGGCGCGGCGGCGTTGGACCAGATGGCGGGCCAGTTTGCGGCGGAGGCCTTCGCGGTCGGCGCGGTCGATGTCGGTGGGCAGTTCGAAGAATTCCTCATGGAGAATTCCGAGCAGCGAGCGGAACGCTCCTTCGTTGCCGCTGTGGGGCGTGGCGGTGACGAGCACGATGTGGCGGTTGGGACGGGCGGCGATGCGGCGGAGCAGTTCGAATCGCTGTTGGCGGCCACGGCCCACGCCGCCGGCCAGGGTGCAGCCGTGGGCTTCGTCGACGATCACCAGTTCCGGGCAGCGGTGTTCGAAGTCGGCGGCGCGTCGTTCCGATTTGATGAAGTCGGTCGAGACGACGGTGAAGCGGTGGCGGTCGAAGACGGAGACGCCGATGGGGAGATTGCGTTCGAGTCGTTGGATGGTGCTGCTGAGCACGACTTCGGCGTCGATGTGGAACTTTTGGGACAGTTCGCGTTGCCATTGCTCGGCCAAGTGCGGCGGGCAGAGGACGGCGAGCCGTTGGATTTCGCCGCGATCGAGCAGTTCGCGGGCGACGAGCATCGCTTCGACCGTTTTGCCGATGCCAACGTCGTCGGCGATGAGCAGCCGGACCGGGTCGAGCTTCAGGGCCATCATCAGCGGGACGAGCTGGTAGGGGCGGGGTTCGACGGCGATGCGGGCGAAGCAGCGGAACGGGCCGGCGGCGGCGCGGGTGGACAAGCGGGCCGCTTCGCGCAGCAGTTGGCCGGATTGAAAGTCGCCGAGGTCGCCGCGGGACGGCAGGGGAAAGGTCGCCGACTCGACCGGTTCGACCGCCGGCATGATGCCGACGATCTCCTCGTCGAGTCCGCCGATGGGGCGGACGAGCAGCAGTTCCTCGAGCGATTCGGGGAGCACGACCCATTCGCGTCCACGCGCGCGGACGAGGGTGCCGGGTTTGGAGAGGACGGAGTCGGTCATGGGTGGGAAGCTTCAAAGACGTCAGGGTATTCGCGGAAGATGGCGTTCCAGTCGGCGCGATGATGGAAGCGGATGACCAAGTAGTTGGCGTTCATCAGCCGTTCGTTCACGGCGTCGTCTTCGCGGATCTGTTGGGGTTGGTCGTGGACGGGGCCGTCGATGAAGATGGCGGCCGCTTTGTCGCGGTAGAGGAAGTCGGGGCGGACGGAGCAGTTTTCGATGAGTGGCTGCGCGTCGCTGGGGAGGCTGAGCGCGAGTTGGTCGAGTCGGTCGAGCCAGCTTTGTTCGAGTTGGCTATCGCAGCGCCGCTTGAGTTCCTGCAGGCGTTCAGCGCGCGATCCGGCGCCGCCCGCGCAGTGGCATTCGGAGCGGGCCAGGCCGGCGAGGATATCCCGAATGAGGTGGCGGTCGAGAAGCGGGTGATCGGGCTGGTTGAAGTAATCGAGCAGGCAGGAGTAGCAGGCGCGGCCGCAGTTGGCGGCCTCGCGATCGGCGAGCGTGTCGGGGTCGAAGTGGCAGATTTCCAAGGCGCGGCGGGCCAGGGCGGGAATGACTTGCGGGTCTTCCACGACTTGCCGCAGCACGCCGGCGCCGCCTTCCGACGCTTCGTAGAACAGGATTTCCTTGCGGTCCTTGGGGCTGGGCATCGACTCGCAGGAGAGCTCGCGGGGTTCCAGCTGGAACTGGCGGAGGATCGCCTCTTTGAAGGCGGATTGAAGGCCGGCGAGCACAGCCAGGTCGGGGACGGGTTCGAACCGCATGACGAGGGCGTTCTTGGTGTCTTGGACGAACGGCACGACGGGCATGGTACGACCGCTCGTCGCTTCCTCTTGGTCTTCGGTGTCGGATTGGTTGCGGGCCCAGAAGCCCGATTCGAGATCGAGCTGGAAGCCGGAAGGCTGTTTAAGGCGTTGGTTGGCCCAGCCCTGATTGATGCGGTAGAGCGTGGTCGCGTCGCCGTAGCTGAGCCGCATGGCGAGAACGCCGTCGACCAGGACTTCGGCGTCTTTGCGGTCCGGCTTCTCGCCGCCGTCGGAGCGGTTGAATTCGTAGGCGGTGATCAGGTCGTAGCCGTAGCGTTGCCGTTCCTCTTCGTCGCAGG
>CAIXSC010000402.1 GCA_903921945.1 uncultured Planctomycetaceae bacterium | reverse complement strand
GAAGGACCGATTTATAACGCGTCGCCGACGATTCGCACGATGTCATCCTTCCCTAGGAAGATCGAACGGCCCCGCAATCCTTCATCACACCTTGGCCCTCCCTCTTCGATCGAAAACGCGGAACGTCCCTCGCTCGTTCGCGTGGAGCTCCGCGGCTCTGTGTCTCCGTGCGCCATGCCGTCCAGGAGCGACGACGATTTTGAGGCGCATGGCCAACTCCCCGCTTGACTGGCCGCCGCTTGACTGGCCGTCGCGTGACTGGCCGTCGCGTGACTGGCCGCCGCGTGACTGGCCGCCGCGTGACTGGCCGCGCGCTCGAACCAAGGCGAATGGCGAAAATCGGGTGAACCACGGGGCGATCCGGGGCGTAGTACGAGCATGAACCGCCTACTTCAACAACTCGTCGCCGTCACCACGCTGCTGATCCTGGCGAGCCCGCCGGGATTCTGCGCGGTGATCGCGCCCATGCGAGCGGATCGGGTATGGGCGTCCCAGCAGCACTCGCAGCCGCCCATCCGACGTTGCTGCCATGCATGCCCCAGAGATTTGGCTGGCTACCAAGCCGGCTACTCGGCAGGCGCTCCGGCAGACTACGTGGCAGGCGGTCCGGCAGGAGATGGGAAACAGCATCGAGCGTCGGGATCTCCCGTCGCCCCCGAAGCGCCTGAGGATTCGGGGTGGCGATGCTGCTGCGCTCGCGAAGCCCGGTTATCGCACCGCCCTGTGCCGTCGCCGGATCAGCCGTCCTGGGTCTCGCCCATCGCTGTCGTTCCGATCGAGTTCTACACAACTTCGAGATGGACAGCCGCAGTCGCGCCGATCCCCAGCGGACCTCGTCTGCATGTGCTCTTGTGCGTCTGGCGCTGCTAATCGATAGGCAGCGTCTTCTTCACGCCGACCTTCATCGCGATGTCGCCGCGCCGCCGCGCCGCCTCGGCGCTGGCCTGCTCGCGACCATGCAGATCATTACCAAAAGCTATCTGGAGAAACTCCCATGTCGAAGAAACTGTATGCCGGTGCGTCGTTTTTTGTTGGATTCCTCGTGGCCGGACTGATCGTGGCGGGAGCCGCGAGCGGCGGTGCCAAGTCCCCGGCCGTCCGCGCGGCCAAGCCGAACTGCTGCGTTGGCGGCGCTGAGCCGACCTGCTGCCAGCTTGGGCTCGAGTGCTGCGAAAAGCTCGAGAACTGCTGCGTGGGCGGCGCCGAGCCGACCTGCTGCCAGCTTGGGCTCGAGTGCTGTGTTGGGGCGGTCACGCCGTAACGTTGCGACCACTGTTTGACCCGCGGTGGTGAGCACAAGCCACGGCGGGTCAACGGGGACGAATCGTGTGCTCCTAGACTCCCGGCGGAGGCTGCCCTTCGCCGGGAGTTTTTTTAGGATCGTGGCTTGAGCACAAATCCCGCCCATTCGCGGCCATTCATTTTGGTTGGCTCGTGGCTCATGTTTTTAGATCGCGTCACCGATTTCACGTGGCGGTCGGAAACCGATCGTTAACGGTGCTACGGCACTTCTTCACGAGCGGCTCATCGTTGCCGATCCTTCGGGCCGATGGCCAAACTTAACGTAGCCTGGAGCAACACCCCAGGACGCGTGGCCGACTAACGACAACTGGTTGGCCGTAAGTCAACCTCACCAAGGCCCCTGGGAGGGATCGGCCGATGTTGCGTTTCCATGACACGCAAGCTTCCGAACCAAAAAGCCTTGGCGGTCAAGGAACGGTATCGCGTTAACCGCCGAGCCGTCGACGACCGAGCCTCCCCTCCGATCGGTCCCGAAATGTGAAATCTCGGCGCCATTGCTGCCTGTGCCTTGGGCTTGGCGGTAAACGAGTTATCATCATTGGCCGGGCGAACCGTGTCCCGGTCGTTTCTTTTCCACCAGTCCGGCGACAGGCCTTACTTTGAGCCAACCCATTCCCGTTGTGAATGATCCGGAAGGCGCCCCGGAGGTTTCCGGCGACTCGGGTGACTCCAGCGCCTCCGGCGACTCCGGCGTTTCAGCCGTTTCCGGCGTGTTAGTCGACCCGGGTGGTTCGCCGTGGCGCGCGGTCTTCTGGTTGGTCTGGTCGGTAACGGCGGCGTTCGGCACGTACTTTTGCATGTACGCCTACCGGAAGCCGTTCACAGCCGCGTCCTTCGCGTCGTTGACCGAGTGGGGGCCGGCTTTCAAGACGGTCTTGGTGACTGCCCAAGTGTTCGGCTACATGGTGTCGAAATTCATCGGCATCCGGTTCGTTTCCGAACTGCCGCCGCAGCGACGCGCGGTCGCGATTCTCGTGCTCGTTCTGGCGGGCGAACTGGCGTTGGTGCTGTTTGGCGCGACCCCCGCGCCCTGGAACGTCGTCTGGCTCTTTTTCAACGGCTTGCCGCTCGGAATGGTGTTCGGACTTGTGCTCGGGTTTCTCGAGGGCCGGCGGGCGACCGAGGCGTTGACGGCCGGATTGTGCGCGAGCTTCATCCTGGCGGACGGCGTGACCAAAACGGTCGGTGCCCAGTTGCTGCAGTTCGGGGTATCCGAAGTGTGGATGCCAAGTGTCGCGGGAGCGTTGTTCTTGCCGCCACTGCTGCTCGGCGTGGCCATGCTGTCGGTAATCCCTCCGCCGAGCGTCGGAGATATCGCGGCGCGAGCGCCGCGGCCGCCGATGACGAAGCTCGAACGGAAGGCGTTGTTCTGGCGGTACGCCTTTGGACTGTCGTCGCTGGTTGTGGCCTACTTGCTGATCACGATCGTGCGGAGCATTCGAGCCGATTTCGCGCCCGAGTTATGGGGCGTGCTGGGGGAGGAGGCGGCTCCGAGCACTTTCACCCGATCGGAGATGGCGGTCGCCTTCGGAGTGTTGGCGATCAACGGCAGCTTGGTGCTGGTGCGCGACAGCCGCGCGGCGTTTTTCCTCTCCCTTGGCGTTTGCCTTTTGGGAGGCATCCTGATGCTGGCTGCCGTCGCGGGATGGCTCGCCGGCGGGCTGTCCGCGATGGCGTTCATGGTGCTGGCGGGCCTGGGGCTGTACCTGCCGTATGTCGCGATGCACACGACGGTTTTCGAACGGCTGCTGGCGATGACCCGCGACAAAGGGAACATCGGCTTCCTGATGTATTTGGCCGATTCGATCGGTTACTTGGGCTATGTGGCGGTGATGCTGGGCCGCAACTTGTTTCCGAAGCAAACCCGATTCCTCGATTTCTTCCTCGGGGTATGCTTGTGCGAAATCGTCATCGCGACGGGCGGTTTCGCGGCCGCATGGTGGTATTTCGCCCGCCGCTGCCCGCCGTCCGACCACGTGGGAGAGACAACGCGTTGAACGCTATGACGCATCGGTCGTTGGCGGCGGTTTTCTCCGGCAAACCGGAGGAGCTTGCCCTGCATCCCTTCGACACGCCCGTTCCTGGCCGTGGCGAGACGCTCGTGCGCGTGATCGGCTGCACGCTTTGCGGCAGCGATCTGCATTCGTACGAAGGACGGCGCCAAGTGCCCGTGCCGACGATTTTGGGCCATGAGATTGTCGGGGCGATCGAGGCGTTTGGTCCGGAGGCGCCACAGGTCGATTGGACGGGGCGGGAACTGCGTCCCGGCGACCGCGTGACCTGGGCGATCGTCGCCTCTTGTGGACAATGCCACTACTGCCATCGCGGCCTGCCGCAAAAATGCGAACGGGGTGTGAAATACGGCCATGAACGGTTCGCGCCAGGCGTTGAACTCCGAGGCGGATTGGCGGACCACTGCCTGCTGGCCCCTGGTTCCGCAGTGCTCCGAGTCCCCGACGAACTGCCGCTGGAGGTGGCGTGTCCCGCGAGCTGCGCGACGGCCACGGTCGCCGCAGCGCTGTCGCGCGCTGGGGGAACTCAGGGACGGACGGTCGCGATCCTGGGAGCGGGGCTGCTTGGACTGACAGCCTGCGCGATGAGCCGCGCGGGTGGAGCCGGCGCCATTGTTTGCGTCGACCGCGATGCGAGTCGACGGGAACGCGCGTTGCTCTTTGGCGCGAGCCACTCGGTCGCCCCGGAGGAGGCGCCGGCCGCGCTGCGCGACGTTTCCGGCGGCTATGGTGTCGACCTGTTGGTGGAGCTGACAGGCGCCCGAGCCGCGTTCCTCAATACCTGGGAT
The DNA here is from genome assembly GCA_903921945.1 of uncultured Planctomycetaceae bacterium. GTDB lineage: Bacteria > Planctomycetota > Planctomycetia > Pirellulales > Pirellulaceae > CAIXSC01. Next base: position 14,746 of record CAIXSC010000402.1, on the reverse strand, counting down.
AGTGTGCGGCTCGGCGGAGCCATCGTGCTCGTGGGCTCGGTGTTCCCCGACGAGCCCGTTCCGATGCGGCTCGAACAGATTGTCCGCCGCAACCTGTCGATCTTCGGAGTTCACAACTACGGTCCGGCGGATTTGGCCGCAGCGCTCGAATTCCTTGCCCGCCACCATGCCGGCTTTCCGTTCCGGGAACTGGTGGCCGCTTGGTATCCGTTACAGGACTGCGCCGCCGCCTTTACCGCCGCTCGCGATCCGGCCGCGATTCGCATCGGTGTCCGTCCCGGCGGCTGACCAACGCCCGATCGCCGCCTTTGAGCGGAACGCGGCCAGCCACTTGCGATCGGCTCGTTTCGCCATCGCCACCGCCATCGCCGCGAGACGACGTGCTCGCTTCCGTGCCCGGTTTTTGTGGTAAATTGCGAACGGTTTTTTCAGGGCTGCGGCAAGGGAAGACAGGCTATGGGATCGCGAGCGAAAAGCGCGGCGGTGTTTCGGCGGGCGAAGGAACTGATGCCGGGCGGTGTGAATAGCCCGGCCCGAGCGTTCGGCGGTGTGGGTGGCGAACCGATCGTGTTCGCCAGCGGAAAAGGCGCCCACCTGACCGACCTCGATGGCAATCGGTACATCGATTACATCGGTTCATGGGGACCGATGATCCTGGGGCATACCCATCCACGGGTCGTTGCGGCGATCGGCGAGGCAGTCGCCCGCGGCACCAGTTTCGGAGCGCCAACCGCCGCGGAAAACGAGCTCGCCGAGCTGATTATCGCCGCCGTCCCCAGCGTGGAGATGGTGCGACTGGTGAATTCGGGCACTGAAGCGACCATGAGCGCGATCCGGCTCGCGCGTGGATTCACAGGCCGCGAAGTGATCATAAAGTTCGCCGGCAATTACCACGGACACGTCGATAGCCTGCTGGTCGCGGCCGGCAGCTCCGCCGCGACGCTCGGCGTGCCCAATTCCCCCGGCGTCACCGCTGGCACCGGGAAAGACACGCTCGTTTTGCAGTACAACGACGCCCCGGGACTGGAAGCGGCCTTCGCCGCCCATGGGGACCGCATCGCGGCTGTCATCGTCGAACCCGTGGTTGGAAACATGGGAACGGTAATTCCGAACCCCGCGTTCCTGGCCGCGCTTCGCGGATTGACGCAGCGGCACGGAGCCGTGCTGATCTTCGACGAAGTGATGACCGGGTTCCGCGTGGCCTTTGGCGGAGCTCAACAAGTGCTGGGCGTTAAACCCGATCTCACGACGATGGGAAAGATTGTCGGCGGCGGCCTGCCCTTGGCGGCCTACGGCGGCCGAGCGGACATCATGCGTCACGTTCTGCCAGCGGGCAAAGTATTCCAGGCCGGCACGCTCAGCGGCAACCCCGTCGCGACCGCCGCCGGTATCGCCACCTTGCGAGAGCTGGGCGAACACCCCGAGATCTACGCACGGCTGGAAACCATCAGCGCGCGGCTCGCCGACGGCCTGACCCATGCCGCGACCGCCGCCGGTCTGAGCCACTCGATCACCCGCGTCGGCAGCATGATGACACTTTTCTTCGCCCCGGCTCCGGTTGTCGATTGGCCAACCGCCAGTCACGCCGACACGGCTCGCTATGGCCGCTATTTCTGGGGACTGATCGACCGCGGCGTCTACATGCCGTGTAGCCAGTTCGAAGCGTTGTTTGTGTCGGCCGCCCATTCGGACGAAGATATCGAACAGACCATTGCCGCCGCCGCCGCTGTTTTCCAATCACCGGAATTCACCGCCGCCTAAACATGGCTACGCTCCGAGGAACCCACCGTGTCCCGAGCCACCTGTCGATCTGAATGCGAGCCTCCTGTCATTCTTCATCCAGTGAGGCTGTGCTTGGCAGCCGTCGTGCTGGCGTGCCTCTGCGACGCGGTCGCCATCGCGCAGCCAACCGCGGCCCCTGCGACCCAATCTCCAACGGCCTCGACACCAGCCGCCGCGACAACAACGGCCGCCGCGACACCAGCGGCTGCGACGTCGGCCGCGACGGCGACAGCAAGGGCGGGGGCGACAGCGACAGCGGGCGCGGACTCTAAGGTTCAGCCCGGCACCGCACCGGGTTACGATCCATTTCTTCGGACCCATTGGTCGCTGCAGCCGATCGTCGCGCCGCAAGTCCCGTCGTGGGTCGCGATGGCGGACGTGGGTCGGGACTGGCCACGAACGCCCGTCGATCTTTTCTTGGGGGAAAAGCAACGCGTGGCCGGCTTGGTACCGTCACCGCCTGCCGCTCGCCACACCCTCATTCGACGGCTCGCGTTGGATCTACTCGGCCTGCCGCCGCAGCCCGAGGACATTGCCGATTTTGAAACGGACAGTCGCCCCGATGCGTACGAACGACTGGTCGATCGCTGGCTGGCCCACCCACGATACGGCGAACGCCAAGCCCAACATTGGCTCGACGTGGTCCGCTACGCCGAGACCGAGGGATTCGAATACGACCAGCATCGTCCGGGGGCGTGGCGCTATCGTGATTACGTGATCGAGAGTCTCAACGCCGACAAACCGTTCGATCAGTTCGCTCGGGAACAAATCGCCGGTGACGAACTGGCGGAAGAAGCGCCCACAGCCACTGCCACTGCGATCGCCGGCAGCATGGCAACGGGCACGAGCGAACGATTCTTGGGCGAGCGTTCCGCCGCGTTGATTGCCGTCGGTTTCCACCGTTTGGGGCCGGTGCGGCGGAACGCGGGCAACAGCGACGTGGCGTTCAGCCGCAATGAAGTGCTGACGGAAATGACCGACGCGGTCGGGAGCGTCTTCCTTGGATTAACGGTGGGCTGTGCGCGGTGCCACGATCACAAGTTCGATCCGATCCATCAAGAAGATTACTACCGCTTGCAAGCGTACCTGGCTTCAACGCACGAGCACGACGTGTCGCTTGCGTCCGCCGAGGAAACTCGTCGCTGGACGGAGCAAACGAACCGGATCAAAGACGAGATGAAGCGGATTCGCGAGGCGATGCAGAATGCCGACGGCCAGGAACGCGAGCGTTTCGTGGCCGAATTGCAGCGGCTTGACAAAACCTTGCCCGCGCCGCTGCCCTGCCTTTCGAGCGTGCGAATCAAGGCCGGTGATCCGGCGACGGTCGCCGTGTTGAAGCGAGGTCAAACCGACCAGCCGTTGGCGAGCGTCGGACCGCGGCCACTGGGTGTGCTGGAATCGGCGGCCAGGCACGCGATCGATCCCCGTGAATCACGGCCCAAAACGCGACTCGCCGACTGGCTGCTGGCAAGCGACAATCCGCTGACCAGCCGCGTGACTGTAAACCGCCTGTGGCAAGCCAGGTTCGGAGCGGGGATCGTCACAACCGCCAACGATTTCGGCATCAACGGCGCCGATCCTTCCCATCCCGAATTGCTCGATTACTTGGCAGACCGCTTGCGTTCCAGCCAGTGGCAGATCAAACCGCTGCAACGGCTGCTCGTCACCAGCGCCGCGTACCGTCAAGCCTCACAGCAAGACACGCCCCGCCGTGTCGCGGCCAGTGGCGGCGCGTCCAGTGGCGGCGCGTCCAGTGGCGTCGCGGCCAGTGGCGGCGCGGCCACTCGTAGCACATCGAATCGCGACGACACGGTCCGCGTCCCTTTCGGGGCGACAGCGACGACGCCAACGGCGAGCGCAGCAACGGCGACCGATCCACAGAACCGTTGGCTCGCGCGATATCCGCGGAGGAGGTTGGACGCCGAGCAATTGCGGGACTCGCTGCTGGCGGTTTCGGGGCGGCTTGATTCGCGTCTGGGCGGGCCGAGCATCATGACGCCGGTCGAGGCCGATTTGGTGAACTTGCTCTACAAACCGTCGCAGTGGGAGGTCGCGGCGAATGTCGCCGACCACCATCGCCGTTCGGTCTACTTGATCGCGAAACGCAACTTGCGACTGCCCGGCCTGGAGCTTTTCGATCAGCCCGATCTGGCCACCAGTTGCTCGCGGCGGGCGTCCAGCACGCATGCCCCGCAAGCGTTGGAAATGCTCAACGGCGACTTCGCCAACGACATGGCGCTCCATCTGTCGCAACGTATCGAACGCGAAGCGGGTATCGACTTCGGAGCGCAAACCGAACGCGGCTTTTGGTTGGTCGCCGGCCGGCGGCCCACGGAGCGTGAGCGATCGCTGTGCGAGTCGTTCCTACGCGAGCGATCGCCGCGCGAATTCGCCCTCGCGCTGCTCAATCTAAACGCGTTTCTGTACATCGAGTGAGCCGCGCATTCCTATCCGAAGCCGTTCTATGATGCCACGCGAAAATCAGCAGTCGTTGGACAGACGGACCCTGGTACGCGAAGCGCGGCGGACATTTTTCCGCGATGCTTTCTGCGGGTTTGGCTCGCTGGCCCTGGCCAGCCTCGCTGCTCCGGCGACTTCTCGTTCATCCATTTGCCGGTCGATACTCGGTTCGGCGAGCGGCGCGGAGTCGTCCACGCTAGCGCCGCGCCCCGCCCCGCGGTCGGCGACGGCGAAGAGTGTGATCTTCCTGTTCATGGCGGGCGGTCCGAGCCATTTGGAAACATTCGACCCCAAGCCGCTGCTGAACAAGCTGGATGGACAGCGTCGCCCGGCCGAGTTTGGGGAGGCGAAGTACCAGTTCGTGCGCACTGACGCCCGGCTGCTCGGATCGAAGCGGACGTTTCGCCGGCATGGCCAGTCGGGTCTTGAAGTGTCCGATCTCTTCCCGCACGTCGCTCGCCACATCGACGACATCGCGGTGATTCGTTCTTGTCACGGCGACAAAGTGGTGCATTCGGCGGCGCAGTACGAACTGTTTTCGGGCCGCACCACGCCCGGTTTTCCGAGCATGGGGGCATGGTCGATTTATGGCCTGGGCTGCGAGAGCGATTCGCTGCCATCGTATGTCGTGATGCCCGATCCCGACGGCGCGCTCGAAGCCGGCCAACCGATGTACATGCAAGGTTTTCTGCCGGCGTTGTTCCAACCGACGATGCTTCGCGCCGGCGCCAAACCGGTACGCAATCTCGACCTGCCCAAGCACGTGTCGCCATCCGAACGGGCCGCGACCGTCAATCTCATCCGTCAATTGAATCAAGCCGGACTCCCCGCGGGCGACGAGGAACTCGCCGCCCGCTTGGCCGCCTACGAACTCGCGTTCAAAATGCAGACGGAAGCGCCCGAGGCTTTCGATCTGAACCGCGAAACCCGCGCGACGCTCGACCTGTACGGAATCGGCCAAACAGCGACCGACGACTACGGCCGCCGCTGCCTGCTGGCCCGGCGCCTGGTGGAACGCGGTGTGCGTTTCACCGTGGTTGTCAGCGGCGGCGGCGCCGCGACAACTCAGTGGGACGCCCACGCCGACATCGAGGAAAACCATACGCGCATGGCACGCGAGACCGATCAGCCAATCGCCGGACTGCTTGCCGATCTCAAACAACGCGGACTGCTCGACAGCACGCTCGTCCTTTGGGGCGGCGAATTCGGCCGTTCTCCCGAGGCGGAAAGCCGTCGCGGCCGCGATCACCATAACGTCGGCTTCACGATGTGGATGGCCGGTGGCGGCATCCGCGGCGGACAAGCGGTCGGCGCGACCGACGCGATCGGACTCCGCGCGGTCGAACGCCCCTGCCACTTCCGCGATCTCCATACGACCATGCTCCATCTACTAGGCTTCGAACAAAACGATCTCTCCTATCCCCACCTCGGCCGCAATGAACGCTTGACGCTCGTCGAAGGCGAAGTCATCCGAGAGATCGTGAGCTGAACACCACACCACGCATCACACGGCAATCGTCAGGCTTCGTCCGCACGAGGCCCAACTGCTGACCGACATGACATCGGCCGGGGTGAAGATCGGGGTACGGATGAACTTCAGCATGACCCAACGGAAAATTGGCATCCAACGCTTCGTTCTCTGGCACCTTCGTGCTCTTCGTGTGCCCCGTGTTACACTGCTTGCCGCAACCTGCTTGACTGCCATGCGAACATGCCGCGACCATGGCGAACAATGCCGGTGCAACGGAGCGGGCGAACGAGCCGGCTTCGAAATGGAACGCCGCCTGCGCCCGTCCGGTGCCTGGCTGGTTGGACAGTGCGATTCGGGCTGAGGCGCGGGGCAGTTGGCGATATCGCAGGAACAGTTTTTTGATTCCAGGATTCTCACCAAGCGGGAGTGTCGCGACGATGCGGACAAGCGTGAAAGCGATGGATGGAGACACGAAAATGGCATCGCGGTCCGGGCGGGCATCGCGGTCCGGGAAGGTGGTGGCGAGTCGCGACGCGCGGCGGCCGACCTTGTCGACCGCGATCGGCATCGGCCTACTGGCGATCGCGTTCACTGGCGCGATGGCGGTCTTCGGGGCGATTGAACAGCGACTGGCCGCCTTCGCCAACGAGGCGACCGCGGCGGATGGTAAAGCGGAGTCCTGGATTCCGCTGTTCAACGGCAAAGACCTGGAAGGGTGGACACCGAAGATTCGCGGCTACGCGCTGGGCGATAATTTCGGCGACACATTCCGTGTGGAAAACGGCGTGTTGAAAGTCGCCTACGACAAGTACGACAAATTCAACGACCGCTTCGGCCATCTGTTCTACAAGTCGCCCTACTCGAAGTACCGGCTGCGTGTCGAGTATCGATTCACGGGCGAACAAGTCCCGGGCGGTCCAGGGTGGGCCGTGCGAAACAGCGGCGTGATGGTGCATGGTGAAGATCCCAAGCGGATGAGCCGCGATCAGGATTTTCCGGCCTCGATTGAAGTCCAGTTGCTGGGCGGATCGGGTTCGGGCACGCGAACCACCGCCAATCTCTGCACTCCCGGCACGAACGTCGTGATGAATGGCGAACTGGTCACGCGCCACTGCACGAACTCGAAGTCGAAGACGTATCACGGCGACCAGTGGGTTACGGCCGAGATCGAAGTCTTGGGCGGCGAGACGATTCGGCACTTGGTCGATGGCCAAGTGGTGCTGGAATACCAACAGCCGCAACTGGACGACCGCGAACAACATGCGCGCGAGCTGATCGAAGCCAACGGCGGCAAGTTGCTCACGGGCGGAACGATCTCCTTGCAGTCCGAGAGCCATCCGGTGGAGTTCCGCAAGGTCGAAATCCTACCTTTGAAGTGATTCATGGGCGTGTACGAAGATTTGGGCGTTTCGCCCATCATCAACGTCTCCGGTTCGGTGACGCGATTGGGCGGCGCGCCGCTCACGGCACGCGGACTGGCAGCGTTTTGCGAGGCGGCCGTCGACTGCGTTCCGCTCGACCAGTTGCAGGGCGCCGCGTCGCGAAAGATCGCGGCACTCACGGGCGCCGAAGCCGGTTTGGTCACCAGCGGCGCCGCCGCCGCGTTGACGCTCGGCGCGGCCGCTATCCTCGCCGGCCATGATCTGGGACGGATGGAACGGTTGCCCGACACCGCGGGAATGCGGCGGGAATTTATCATCGCCCGCGAGCAACGCAACGGTTACGACCATGCGGTGCGAGCGGCTGGGGCCGTTCTGATCGAAGCCGGCTTTCACGAGCTCGTGGCCGGCGCCGGTGTGCGGCGCTGCGAAGCCTGGGAACTTGAAGCGGCTATCGGTCCTGGAACGGCCGGCATTTTGTACGTCCATGACCTCCATGGCCGGCCGCCACTGGCCGAAGTTGTCGATGTCGCGCGGCGTCACAACCTGCCGTTGCTGGTCGATGCGGCCGGCGAGCTTCCACCCCGGGAAAACTTGCGGGCGATCGTCGCCGCTGGGGCCGATCTCGTGGCGTTCAGCGGCGGCAAAGCGATCCGCGGACCGCAGGCGACCGGTATCCTGTGCGGTCGCCGCGAATGGGTCGGTTCCGCCGCCCTGCAGATGCTCGATATGGATGACCACTTCGAACTGTGGGAGCCGCCGCTGGAATTGATCGACAAAACGCGGCTCCGCGGTCTCCCGCGACACGGGATCGGTCGATCGATGAAGGTGTCCAAGGAACAGATCGTCGCCTTGCTTGTGGCGCTCGATGATTTCGCCGCCGGCGTCTACGACCGCGACTTGCCGGTTTTCGATGGCTACTTGCGCGAAATCGAAGCGGCGTTGCGGGAATCGCCGGTCGAGTGCCACTGGCCGGCGGTGGCTGCGGGCGGCGTGCCCCTGTTGGAGATCGCCATCGACGAACGCCGTCTTGGCCGCCACGCCGTGGAAGTGTGTCGCCGCCTACGTCGCGGCCACCCCTCCGTCCACGTCGGCCATGGCAAGCTGCAGGAAGCCCGCTTGGTCATCCACCCGCTTCATTTGACCGCCGACCGAGTCGCGCAGCTTATCGAACGGCTGCGAGCGGAGCTCTCTCCGAACTGAATCCAGACAACGCAACCTCCGGGCCAAGCGAGCCGAAAGACGCTCGCGAACCACGGAAGCGTTGTTCAGCCGGTTTCCATATCGCGCAGCGACCGGCCGAGCCGTTTCGGCTTCGACTCGCTACGCGGCGTCGATGGCGGCGATTCCGGCATGGGAAGCGCCTCCGAGCGTCGGGCCAAGTCAAGCAGTCGGGGCTTCACGTCGTCGGTGTCCGCTGGTGTGCCGATTTGTTCGAGCGCGTCGGTGACGCCAAGCAACACCGACTGACGCACGCCTTCGCGAATCCAACCGAATACGTTGAATGAACTCATCGCCCTGTCCTCCATGAAAACCGGAGCGTCAAACGCGACCGATTCCTCGGCCTCCGAACATCGGCGCGACAGTATCAAGGGGCGGTTTTCTTGTCCAGATCGATCGACTTCAGATCGATCGGGGCGAAGCCTTGGCCGGCGATGTTCGCCTCGATCTCCGACCGCCGCTCCGGGTTCCGCTTCATATCCATCAGATAGACCCGCATGTCGCTGGCGAACTGCTCCCGCGACTCGGGGTTGCGTCCCTGATCGCCCGTTTCTTCCATCCAACGCTCCAGCCGTTCGCGAAGCGTTTCCAGCGTCCCGCGATGCGCGGGATCGGCCGCCAGATTCCGGATCTCCCACGGATCATTTGTCAAATCGTACAGTTCCTCAGCGGGACGTCGCGGAGCGAACAGCGTCTGCTGGACGGCATCCAGCACGCCGTCGGCATGCGCCTTCCGCAAGGCGATCAAGCACGGTTTGTTGTCCTTGTAGGCGTTCGCCTGCAAATGCGGCCGCTCCGGCAGGAAATTGCGAATGTATTTGAAACGCTCGGTCCGCACGCTTCGCAGATGATCGACCGTTTCGTCGGCTCGATCACGGGCGGCGAACACGGCGTCGCGTGGCGGCGCAGCGGATGCGGACGAAGCGGAAGCGAACAGTTCGCGGCCTGGCAACCCCGCCGGTCGGCCAATGCCAGCCAGCGCCAACGAGGAGGCCGCCAAGTCGATGTGCTCGACCAAGTCGCCACGCACCGCAGCGGCGGCGATACCCGGACCGCGCACCACAAGCGGAACCCGAATGCCTTCGTCGTAAAGAAACTGCTTGCCGCGCGCGTGGCTGATGCCATGATCGGTGAGGAAAAAGATCACGGTGTTGTCCAGCAACCCTTCGTTGGCGAGCCGGCGACGCACTTCGCCAACCTGCTTGTCGGTGAACCGAACCGCATCCAGATAGTTCGCCCAATCGTCGAGTATTCCCGGCACTCGCGGATAATAAGGAGGCAACGCCACCGATTGGGCGTCCGTAAGGCTTGGCAAGAGCCGTTCGGCCCGCTGCCGCCAATTCGCGGCGTCCCGGTACTTGCCGCCATGCAACTGCACCTGGGCGAAAAACGGTTGGCCCGGCTTCCGCTCGGACCAGTCGGCTCCATCGTAAATCGGGGTCGGCCAGTCGAAGTTGTAGTCGGTCTTGCCCGGAGTCATCGGACGCCCCTCGGCCCAGCCCTTGGCGACCGTTTCCACTGGCGCTCCCTTGCCGCCGCCGGCGCGATCGGGCGGCGTGGGCCAACTGCCGTTGCACGTGAAGTATCCAGCCTCCCGGAACTGCTGTGTCACCGGGGCGGCCCCCTTCGGCAACGTGATGCGAACCTGGCCACGACCGCTGCGATGGTGTTGCGCACCGATGCTGGTTTGATACCGGCCCGTGATCAGGGCCGAGCGGGACGTCGAGCAGATTGGAGCCGTCACGAACGCGCGTTCAAACCGTGTCCCCTCCTTCGCCAATCGGTCCACTTCCGGCGTCGCAATCGTCTTCTCCCCATAGCAGGAAAAATGAGCCGACATGTCTTCGACCAGAATCCAGACGATGTTCGGCCGAGCCGCTTCGGCTGGCCGCTCGTCCCCCAACCCGACCATGATCGCGGCCCACGCCATCAGCACGACACGCCACGATCGAACCGTCGCCAGCCACACGGCCGACTTCGCTGTCGACTTTACCGCCGAATTCGTTGCCGAATTCGCTGCCGAATTCGCTGCCGACTCGCCTACGGCGGCAGCCCGTGATTCGCGTCGAGACACCTTGGGAAGAACCATAAGCCCGTTCCGCCTACACAGAAAATGGAAAAGAGGGACCGCTGTTCGAATCGCGGCGCCGACGAGCTACCTCACCGGAAGCGATTGCCACGCCCGAATTATTCACGAAATTCGCCAACGACCAAGACTAGTTTGGAGCGGATCGCGCAGAAGAAGACAATTCTGGGCGCGGCGAGCTTAGGCCTGACAGGGACGCATACACGCCTGATTCCACATCTTCACCGACGTGCCCGCCGAGCCGCGCCGGCGGCCGATTCGACCGCGATAAAGGCCCCAACACCAGCCCGTCGGTTCGTGATCAAGCGCCGCCTAGTGCTATACCCATAAGGCGATGGGACCATGGTGTTCCAGCACGAACCGCTCCAGGGAATCCGCGTCCAACAAGCCGCTGGATGCCGTTACGAGAATCAGTTGCGGGCGCCAGATTCGGGCCATCGCCAACAGGCCGGCCGCCGTGCGAAGTGGCGTTGGATGAACCACGCCCGCGACATGCAAAGCGGCTAACTCCGAAACCACTCGCTGCTGCAGTTGCGGCAGCGTTTCGGCCACCATCGGATCCGTCGATGCCGTGTCATCCGGCTTGGCAAGGAACAGTTCAATCCGCGTTTGGCGGCGCCGGGCCAAGCGAGCGGCGTTGTCGAGCAACCGGGTGCTGGCTGGCGAACCGTCATGCACGACCAGGAGCGGTTGCGGCTCGGACGGCCGGCCCGAACGCCCGCCCAAACTTACAGGCGCCACGGATGGACTCAGGCTGTGGCCGCCCACAATCACGAGGTCGGCATCGCGAGCCAATTCCCAACTGACCCGCGCGGCGCGTCCTCGGCGCACCATGAACGACCAACGCAGCGCGGCTGTGCGGGCCGCCGCGGCAAGCGACTCGCGGAGTTGGCTGGCAATCGCCTCCAACCGCGGTTCGAGATCCCCGAGGGTGAACGGGCGAGTCCGCGCGGAATGCAAGGCGATTTCATGAACGAACGGTAACGCGGCCGCGCCTCGCAAGGCGTCGTCCTCAACAAAGACGCCGCAGAGTTCGACCGCCTCTTTCGCGCTCGATTCAACGCTCGATTCAATGCTCGATTCAACGCTCGGACGAACAGGGGCACGCGTTTCCGGCCACTGGGCGGCCAGGATTGCGGCCAGCTCCAATGCCAACTGGCCGTCCGGCGAGCTATCGATCGCAACGAGCACGCGGGGGGCGCGCGACGGGCCGGGCGGTCGCGCGTTCAACGATCGGGATGTTGGAGCAGACCGGTCACTGGTCATGGCAAGGCTTATTCTGGCAAGGGACTGGGACGGCCGTCGCTCTTCGCTTCAGCGCCGAACCGCGACCGCAATTGCAGCAGTTCCTGAACTCGCGTTTCGACCGCCGCGTTCACGGTGCCGGCTGGAAACCGTCCTTGGGCGTTGGCTTCGCCGGCCGGCACGCCCGTCAACAGCGTCAGGGCTTCGTCGAGCGTTTTCACCGCATAGATATGAAACTGTCCCGCCGCGCACGCCTCGACGACATCGCGACGCAACATTAGGTGGCGGACATTGGCGCTGGGGATCAGCACGCCTTGGCGTCCGTTCAAGCCGCGCCGGCGGCAGACCTCGAAGAACCCCTCGATTTTTTCGTTCACACCGCCGATCGGCTGAACTTGGCCAAGCTGATTGAGCGAACCGGTAACAGCCAATTCCTGCCGGATCGGGATACCAGCGAGCGCCGACACCAGCGCCGCGAACTCGGCCACCGACGCGCTGTCGCCATCCACGGCGCCATACGACTGTTCAAACACCAGGCTGGCGGTTAGCGGCAACGGCTGGTTCCGCGCGTAGCGGGACGCCAGCAGCGAGGAAATGATGAGCACCCCTTTGGAATGGATAGCTCCGCCGAGTTTCGTTTCGCGTTCGATATCGATCACTTCGCCGCGTCCCAGCCGCGCAGTCGCCGTGATCCGCGACGGTTGGCCAAAGCGAGTATCGCCCAGTTCGAGCACGGAGAGGCCGTTGACCTGTCCGACACACACCCCGTCGGTGTCGATCAACAGAGTGCCGCGTTCGATCTCATCCTGGATCAACATGCGAATCCGATCGGACCAATACAATTGCTGGTCAATCGCCTGCTGAATGTGCGAGTCGGCGATCGTCGTGGCGCCCGCTGACTCGGCCCAATGATTGGCCTCGCGGAGCAGATCGGCGAGCGAGCGCATGCGGGTCGAGAGCTTCCCGGCATCCTCCGCGACCCGGGCCGCCTGCTCAAGCACAAGGCCGATCGCCGCCCGGGTTAGCGGCCGCAAGCCTTCCCGCCGCGCGAAGGTGGCGAGAAAGCGAGCATACAACCGCGTGTTCTCCGCAGTGCGTTCGAGATGCTCGTCGAAGTCCGCCGACACCTTGAATAGCTCGGCGAAATCGGGATCGTACGCGTGCAGCATGTAGTACAGCAGACGATCGCCCAGCAAGATGACTTTCACATCCAGCGGTATCGGCTCGGGCTCCAGCGACACGGTGCTGATGAGGCTGAGCACTTCCCCAAGCGACTCGATCTTGACCGACTTGGACGCCAACGCGCGTTTCAACCCTTCCCAACTGAACGGCTGCTGCAGCAGCCGCAGCGCATCGACGATCAGATAGCCGCCATTGGCGCGATGGAGCGCCCCGCCCTTGATCAATGTGAAGTCGGTGGTCAACGCCCCCATGTGCGATTCATGCTCAACCCGCCCCAGCAAATTGTGGAAGCTCGGATGATCCTCGTACAGGATCGGAGCGCCGCACGTCGTGCTGTGGTCGACGAGCAAATTGACCTCGTAATCCTCGAGGGTCGGTTTCTGCGGCCCGCCGCCAAACAGCGATGCCGGCCCTTCGTCCTGCGGCTGGAACTCGTCAACCCGCTCGACGACATCCTTTTCCACAGCCTCCAGGTACGCGAGCACCGGCGGCAAGTCGCCATACCTCTCTTTGATTTGCGCGAGCAAATGGCCAACCGCCAAGCGTGCCGTCTCGCGATTCAACTCCTTGACCTTGTCCCGAGTGTCCTTGTGCCACTTCGGAACCTGCTCGATCAGTTCTTGCAGCTTCCTTTGCAATTCGGCGACCGTTTGCTGAATCTCCTGACGCTCTGGTTCCGGCAACGCCTGGTACTCATCGGGACTGAGCACTTCGCCCTTCCTCAGCGGCGCGAGCGCGAAGCCGCCGGGCGTGCGAATGAGTTGAATGCCGCGAGACTTGGCCTCGTTCGACAACCCCGCAAACGCGGCCGATTGACGCTCGACCTGCTCGCGTTCTATCTCCTGCAACCGCGCCTTGTGCGCGTCCGTCTCCAACGCCGCAGGAATGGCATTCGTCAGATCGTCGATCAACGTGTCGACATCCTGGCGAAATCGCACGCCCCGACCGGCGGGCAACGGAATCGCCCGCGGCTTTCGCAGGTCATCCAAATTGTTCACGTAAATCCAGTCCGAAGGCGTCGGCTGGCTGGACGAACGATTGGACAACACCTGCATCACCGCCGTCCGCTTGCCAATCCCCGGCGGCCCCATCACGTAAAGGTGATACCCCTCGCGGCGAATCGCCGTGCCGAAGTTCAACGCCGAAAGCGCACGACTCTGCCCGACCATATCGTTCATGTCCGGCAAGTCGCTCGTCGTCTCAAATTCCCAGTCGCGGGTATCGCATTCCCAACGCAATCGGGAACGTTCCAAAGGCTGCGGTGCGGTGGTCATAAAGTCCGTGGTAACTCGGCGATGGACGGTGAGCGGTGAACGGTGAGCGAGCGGCAGTGAACGGAGAGCAGTGGACGGCAAGCAGTGAACGGCAAGCAGTGGACGGGCGGTGAGGGACAGCCTACCGGTGGCCGCGACTTCGGCGAGCCGCGCAAGCTGCGCGGCTCAGGAGACGCGGCTTGGGGGAACGCGGCTCGGGAGGGCGCGGCTCAGGAGGCGAACTGTCGAGGCTCAGTTTCTCGCGGTTCAGCTTGTTGGATTTCAGCTTGTCAGGTTTTAGCTTGTCGGGTGTTAGCTTGTCGGGTTTTGCGTTTCGGAATCCTGGTGTGTCGGGTCTGAAACATGGCGGCCATGGATCAGCGTGTGTGGCTGGTCGCCAATGCCTGGGCCAGGGCCAGCGTGTTTCGGCGAACTCACCCGAGCATCTTACCCCGGATTACTCTCTTGGTCCCTACCGCATTGGGACCCTGATTTGGCACATTTCCGCGCGTCGTCACCGTTCCGCGGCCGTGTTGCCGCGAAAGAATCGCCGCGTGCCAAAAGGACCGCCGGGCCCCGAAGGGGACGCGCTGCCGACAAGACACACTGCCCACGGGACTCGCTGCCTGCGGGACGCACCGCCACGGGACTCGCTGCCTGCGGAACT
>CAIXSC010000401.1 GCA_903921945.1 uncultured Planctomycetaceae bacterium | reverse complement strand
TCATTCCAGCATTCGTTTTGTCATCGTCCCCCACGTTTGTCCGATTGCTCGTCATAGAATTGGCTTTCGGGGATTGGGAATCAGGGGGATCTGTACCGTCGATGGTTCGACAATCGCGAATGGTTGGTGAAGTGGCGCCAGTGGAAGACGTTCGGCGATCAGCCTCGCGAGCAATTTGACTTTGTCCTCAAGTGCCGCAGCCCTCGCGCTGTTTGCTGGGATGACGGTACTGTTCACATCCAGGAAATCGGTGGCATCCGAGAATTGACGACTGGATACGAGTGGCGGGAAATACGGCCCATTTGAATATCGGATGGGTATGAGCAGTCTGTTTTGCGTGCGTGGGTCGAGAGCGCCTCGAATATCCAAGCTGTGCCACTCTGCCAGACACCACTTGGACTGAAAGTACTGAGGTGTCAGAACCGCGACGACGAACCGGCTGTCCGCCAGCGCTTGTTTGATGGCCAAGCTCCATTCATCTCCCGCCTCAATACTCACTTTGTCGCGGAAGATGGACGCTCCGTCCGGAAGCTCGTTATCCAGCCAAGTTTGCAGCATCGGCTGAAAGTAGTCCCGAACCCATCCTACGAGGCCAGGTTGATTGCGATAACTTATGAAAACATCGTATCGATATGGCATGGCGGAAGGTCCTGGGACCTACTCTTCGGCACCTCCTGAGGGTACTCCGCCCAACGTCTCCAAAAAAGATGCCAGGTCCCGTTTCCGGTTCGGAAACGGGACTTGGCGCGAATGGATCGGACGAGGCGCGACAAGCGTCGAAAGTGGCCGCAGGCTGACCATTCGCTGGAAGCCGCGCTCGCGGTCCATTCGACCATCGCCTGCCAGCGAATCGCCGCTAGCCGCGAGTCGCTAGCGTGGGCCGATCAGCAGTTGGAAAAAATCCATACGCAGCGCTTCGCCTTCGTAGCTGTCATCAGGCGGACCTGCTTTGACGTCGTCGATGCCAACTTTCACCTCGGACAACAGGCCGCGGAGCCATCCACCACCGCGACCTTCGTTCGCTCGCGACGCTCGTGGTGGAAGCGACTGGTCTTCGCGGGGCGGCGCGGTATTCCGCCGCAGTCGTCCGAGTGCCACGTCGACCCTGACGCCTCCGCCTTGGCCGACCTTAACGCCGACCCGGGCGCCGCCATCCGGCTTCCCGACCGGCGTTGCATCCCGCGACGCTAGTTTCAAGGCGAGATCGATCTGCTGGATGTCGAGGCTTCGGCCGAAGCGCTCTCGGGCTTGCTCTCTGCTCATGCCTTCACGTTGGATCCAGACCGCGGCCTGATTGATGGCCACCTTGGTTCCCATCCTTCCGGCCTCTACCAGAACCCGGGCGTTGGTTTCGTCCGGGCTTAGAATCTGAAACTCGTGATGCCGATCCGGAGCCGGCTTGCCGAGGTCCCGGCAGTACGCTTCCACCAAAAAAGACTTGGTCCGCTCATCGGTCAAACGCATGGAACCCACCGCTTCCCAGCGTTGGCCATTCCAAACGGATTTGACCCGAGCCAACGCCATGGACTGCACATCCGCAGTCACAGGCTTCGCGACGGTTCCCGGGGCTATGGTAACCTCGAGGACCGTTTCACGAGTCCGCCGAATGTCGATTCGCATCGCCTCCCCGGAGGCGAAACCACGACCGAACACTCGTACCGAAACCCATTCCTTCGCGATCGCCTCGTGCAGCGGAACTGATTCCTCCCGTTGCACTTCTTGCGCAGCCACCGTTTGAGAGGGGCCACCGGCCGCTACGGCCACGCCAACGGCGGCAAGGCATGCCGCCATCACACTCCGCCAACCACGCCCTTGACTTGTCGTAATCATCGTTGCGAGTTCTCCCCTTGCGATTGGCTTACGTCGAGCGGAAACGCCACCCGCGGACATTCCGTCACGCTGTAAGAGGCACTGTGCCCAAGGAAGAAACGCATCCGCCGGCCGTTTTTTGCGCGGGACGCGCGAAATTCTTTAAAAAATTTTCGGATCGAGCCACGAAAACATGCTCGCCGAACGCGGGTCGCAGCCGCCACCGTCCTCCGGAATGGTCGCTCAAGAGCGCGGTTGTTAGAATCCGGACCGTCTTGGCCAAGCCAAGGTTCGCGGTCCCGCGGCCCTCGACATGCTTCGCCAAGCTTCACGCCCAGCGGCGACGCGAGTTGGCCGGACGCCGCCCCGCCCAAAATCCTCTTTGCGAGACCACAGGCGATGACCCTGCAACTGTTGATGCTGTGCATGCTGAGCAGCGCGGATTGGCCGCAATTCCGCGGCCCCAACGCGAACGGCCACGCCGCTGGCCCGGTGCCCGCCGTCGAGTGGTCGGACACGAAAAACGTGGTGTGGAAGGTCGCGCTCCCGGGACTTGGCTGGTCTTCCCCCACGGTCGTCGGCAACCAGGTTTTCTTGACGACCGCGGTGCCGCAAAACGGCGGCCTATCGCTCCGAGCGATCTCCGTCGACACGGCGACCGGCAAGACGCTCTGGGACCGCGAGGTCCGATCCGTGCCCGCGGCGCCAGCCATTCATTCGAAGAACAGCCACGCCAGTCCAACACCGATTGTTCGCGATGGCGCCGTGTTCGTGCATTTCGGCGCGCTCGGAATGGCCCGGCTCGATGCGAAGACCGGCGACATGGCTTGGCGATGCGATGAACTCCAGTACCCGCCGGTGCATGGCTGTGGCGGCACGCCCATTCTGCACGACGGCAAATTGGTGGTCGCCTGCGATGGCAGCGGAGTGCAGTTTGTCGCCGCCGTGGATGCCGCGACCGGCAAGGTCGCTTGGCGCAGCCCGCGGTCGGTGAAGCCCCGAATCGGCCATTCGTTCGTCACCGCCACGGTTGTGACCGTTGATGGCAAGCCGCAAGTTCTGGCTCCCGGTCCCGATCACTGCGCGGCGTACGACTTGGCCACGGGCGAGGAACTGTGGAAGGTGCTCGCGCCGGGCTGGTCGGTCGTGCCGCAACCGGCCATCGGCCACGGATTGGCGATCTACAACCACGACTTCGACAACCCGGAACTGATGGCCGTGCGACTGGGCGGCTCGGGCGACATCACGCAAACGCATGTCGCTTGGCGATTGAAACGCGGCGCCCCAAGCACACCGTCGCCACTGCTTGTCGGTGAAGACCTGTATTTTGTCTCCGATAAAGGAATCGCGTCCTGTGTGAACGCGAAGACCGGCGAACCGCTCTGGTCCGAGCGGCTCGGGGGAAATTTTTCCGCGTCACCGATCCTCGTCCAAGACCGCATCCTGTTCCTCAATGAGGACGGACAAGCGACGTGGGTCCGCGTCGGTCCAAAGTTCGAAATGCTCGAACGCTGCGAAGTGCCCGGCCGAACCCTTGCCACGCCCGCCTTCGCCGGCGGCGCGATGTATCTGCGAACCGATGCGTCGCTTTACAAAATCGCGGCCCAGTAACCCAGTCGCGACCAACACGATGGGCGGCGATGTGCGAGCTACCGGCTCGGCGCCATCGGGCCCGCCGGGGAGATCATCTTCGCATGCTCGCCATCGCCGCCATTCCCGGCTCTTGCCAACCGTTCCTGAGGGACGAGCCAGAGCCGCCCGCGCCCGGCCCTGGCGAACTGCTCTGCCGCACACTGGAATTGGGCGTCTGCGGCACCGATCGCGAAATCCTGCTCTCGCAGCGTCCCGCCACGCCCGCCGGCCGCGATCGATTGATTCTGGGTCACGAGTGCCTGGCGCGCATCGAAGCTTGCGGATCCGAAGTGAACGGCTGGCAACCGGGCGATCTCGTGGTGCCGGTCGTCCGACGCGCGCTCCCCGAATTCGCTCGGGGCCATCGCGTCGACATGCTCGCGTTCGGCTGTTTCACCGAACGCGGCATCTTCCACGAAGATGGCTTCTCCGCCACTCGCTGGCTCGACCGCCCCGAGCACCTGCTGCGTGTGCCCGAGCGTATCGCGTCCGTGGCCGTGCTCGCCGAACCGCTCGCCGTCTCCGAGAAAGCGGTGAATGAGGCGCTCGCGGTCCAGCAAGCGCGAATAGGTCCCGACGAGTGGCGGACGCGGCCGCCGCGAGTGCTCGTCACCGGACAGGGCCCCCATCGGCTTCACCGCCGTGCTAGCGGCCGTCGCCCGCGACTGGCCCGTGACGATGGCGGGCCGCGATCCGTCCGATTCGTTCCGCGCACAACTTGCCCGCCGGTTCGGCGCGGCTTACTGCCAGCTCGATGCGCTTTCCGCCGCCTCCGCCGAGCGTGAGGCTGCCGCCTCGGCTTCGGCATCCGTGTTTCGCGCTCCCGAGTTTCTCGCATCGGCGCTGCGCGACGGATTCGCGGTTGAACGCGACGCCTTCGATCTTGTGCTGGAATGCACAGGGGCCGACGAAGTGATGTTGCTCGCCGCCCAAGGACTCGCGTCCCGCGGTGTCATGGTGTGGCTCGGCAGCACGCGAATCCCCGAGCCACGCTGGCGCAACGTCGAGCGACTCATGCGCGACGGCATCCTGCGCAATCATCTCCATCTCGCCACCGTCAACTCGGCGCCGCGCGATTTCATCGACGCCCTGCGACACCTCGAAGCCCTGTCGACCAGTCACGCAGCCGAACTCTCCGCCTTGATCACCGACCGAGTTCGCCCCGAGCAAGCCTTGTGGCACTACACGAATCGCACGCCGCAAGGCATCAAAACCGTTGTCGATTATTCGGAGTAATAAGTGTGTCTGAAGGCTTCTATGTGCTCACCGCGTTCGATCTTCACCTCCTCAAAGCATGGTGCGCACCCGCATGCGTTCGGTTTGAGGCACAAACGCGCCGCAGCGCCAATCGGTTCCGCCAGCATGCCGCTTGGCTGCCGCTGTTGCTTGTCGCGGGCTGTGTTGCCGCTTTCGCGACGACTCCCGTTTATGGTCAAGCCGTGAAGACGCCGGCTCCGCCAACACCGCCGACACCAACACTGCCGACACCAACGCTGCCCGCGCCAACGCTGCCCGCGCCAACGCTGCCCGCGCCGATGGCGACCGTCGATTTGAAGCTTGGGGAATCGGCGGAAGTGGCGTTGCCGGGTGGCGGCCAGGCGCGCGTCGAATTGCTCGAGCTGCGGGAGCTTCGCGACGAGGTGCGCGGCGCGGTGCGCCGCGCGACGGTCAAGGTGCGGGTGAACAGCGAGACGGTCGAGCTTGTCTCGGCGAACTACCGCTTGCCGACCTTGGTGGGCGGCGTGCGGATCGATTGTCCGATCACGGCTGGTTATCCCCGTAATTCGACGCAGACCACCGCGCGGCTCGACCCGTGGGGCTTGGACAAAGACGCGCGGCTACGGCTGTGGCCCGCCCAAGGACCGCTCATCGAACCGGGCACGTTTCAATATCCGGCGAAGCAAGCATGGTTTGCGACCGCGACGCAAATGGCCAATGAGCCAACCTATGTCGACGGCGGCGAGAAGCCGGGCACGGGCGCCGTCTATTACCACTACGGACTCGATATCGGTGGAGCGGAGGGCATGGTCGATGTCGTGGCGGCGACAGATGGGCTGGTGGTCTCCCTGGGAACCCAATCGCTTCCAGGCTTCGAAAAGACGCCCGTCGCGCCGCGGTACGACGTCGTCTATCTGCTCGACCCGCGCGGCTGGTTTTACCGCTACAGCCATCTGAAGACGATCGCGCCGGCGCTCAAACTGGGCGGACGCGTGCGACGCGGCGAGCCGATCGGCGTGCTGGGGAAGGAAGGCGGCAGTGGCGGCTGGTCGCATCTGCACTTTGACATCAGCGGCCGTCAACCGTCCGGTAAATGGGGCATCATCGACGGCTACGCTTTCCTGTGGGAAGCGAATCTGCGCGAGCGGCAGCCAAACTTGGTCGCTGTCGCTCGTCCGCATCACTTCGCCCTGACAGGCGAGGCGGTGCGTTTGGACGCGAGCCGCTCGTGGTCCGCCGCCGGCAAGATTGCGAAATTCGAATGGATCTGCACCGACGGCCAGACGGCGACCGGCGCGCTGCTCGACCGGCGTTATGCCCAGGCGGGCGTCTACAGCGAAACCGTCAAAGTGACCGACGATGCGGGCCGCGTCGATTACGACTTCGCGATCGTCCATGTGCTCGACGCCGCCGACCCCAAACGGCTGCCGCCGTCGATTCATGCCGCGTTCAGTCCAACGATGGGAATTCGAGCCGGCATGCCCGTGACATTCCTGGTGCGGACGTTTCGCACCACGGACGGCGAGGAGACCTGGGACTTCGGCGACGGCTCGGCGCCAGTAACCGTCAAGAGCGACGGCAATGTGAAACCGCTGGCGGCCGACGGCTACGCGAAGACAACGCACGCGTTCGCCAAGCCGGGCGTTTATTTGGCCCGCGTGCAACGCACGGATAGCAACGGCTTCACCGCGACCGCACGCTTGAAAGTCGTGGTCGAGCCCTAGCCGACCCGACGTTCTCTGTGACGTCATCTGTGACGTTATCCGCAACGTTATCCGCAACGTTATCCGCGGCGGCGCCGCGGCCGACTGGCGCTGCGCCGCTGCAGTCGAAGATCGTTGAGTCCATGGTAGGTGAGCAACAGGGCGCCGTCGGCGGCGCACTGGTCGAACAGCGTTTCCCAAAACGGCTCTTCGCCCGGCCACGGAAAGACAAACACCAGGTCGAAGTCGTCGATCTCCAGTCCCAATTCGTCATAGGCGTCGGGCGAATCGGTATCGACGAGCGACTGTTCGACGAGGAACTTTTCCAGCTTTTGCTTGCCGGGCGGAATCGCGCTGCCATGCCCGAATTGGGCCGCGATGTCGAAGTCCTCGGCCAGTTGGCGAGCTTCATCGACGAGCAGTTGTTCGACCTCGATCCCGCACGCGTCGAAGTCGTGCAGCGCCGCAAGCAGCGTGATCACCCCGAAACCGCTGCCCCATTCGCAGAACGCTTGGCCGGCGGCCAGTTGCCGTTCCACGATCCATCGCAAGCAGGCGTCCACCATGCGGAAATCGCTCGGCACGAAGCCGTGGATCAGTGGCCCGCGTCGCCGATGCGTGAAGTCATCGATGCGACGATCCGCCTCCAGCAACATTTCAGCAGCGCGGCGCGACGGAGGCTCGGCTCGGGAGAAATCGGGCAAGTCGATGCGTGTCAGCATAGGTTTCCCGTGGTATGCAGGCTTGGCAGGAGCGTCATAGAATACCGAACCTTCGCGTCGCGCAAAGGCAGCCACGCCAGCTCGGCTCGAGTCGGAAACCGCCGCCATCGCGGCTCGGAAACGACGTCCATGTTGACAGGGAGATTGTCGGAATATGAGTAGCTCGCTCGCTGTGGGACCAACGGGCAGGCTGCGGTGGATCGGGATAGACGACGAAGCGGGCAAGGAAGCCGTCAGTCCGCGCGGCGGTAAAGCCGGTCTTCACGCGGGCTTGCGAACTCGCGGTGATGCTGTTGGCGATGCTGGCATCGACGCCGGTAATCAACCGGGCGGCGATGACGGCGCCGAGTTGCCGGTGGAGGTGCGTTCCACGTTGGAAGGCCGATTCGCGGACTCGAACGCCGCCGGCCTGTTAGCGCTCGCGGGGCCGGAGCTGCCGGCGAATCTGCCCGCGACGCTCGCGTTCTGGCGCGGTTGGGCCTTGTTGTTCTTACGCCACCTGTGCCAGACAGAGGGAGAACCGGGCGAGAGCTGGCGGTTGTTGCCGCCGCCACCACAAGACGAGCTTGTCGAGCTCGTTCAATCCGCGCCGCCGATGGTTGGCCTGGAGTACCTCACCGCCGAACGACTCGCGACTTCCTGGCGGGAACTCGCCACCCTCGCCGCCGACAACGCGTCGGCCGATCCGGCGGGGCCTGCCGAATGGCTTCGCCGAATCAATCCGTTCGCCCATCTGATCGGCAAGGTGACGTTTCATTTGGCGGAGAACAAACGCGATCCGGAACGGCCATTCGCGTTTCTGGCCACCTTCTCCCACAAACTCTCCGCGCGCGCGAAGCCGCAGCATCTGCCGCTCGCCGAAGCCTTGAAACAGTCCTTCTTGCAGGGCGACAAACAGCAGCTCGATTTGCTGCTCGAACCCGTCCGCCGCGCCTCCGCCCAGTCGCCACTCATCGCGCAGTTGCTCAATTCCCGGCGCCTCTTCGCGGCCCAAGCCTGGACGGCGGACGAGGCTTACCGGTTCCTCGTCGAGTCGCCCCGGATGGAGTCGGCGGGCATCATCATCCGCTTGCCGAATTGGTGGAAGCCGCGCCGTCCTGTTCGCCCCCAAGTGCAAATCCAGTTGGGGAAACGCGAACCGGCCCAGGTCGGGCTCGACGGAATGCTCGATTTCAACGTCCACGTCACGATCGAAGGCGAGCCGCTTTCGACCGAGGAACTGAATCAGTTGATGTCGAACAAACCAGGGTTGGCGCTGTTGCGCGGACGATGGGTCGAAGTCGACCGCGCCAAACTGCAAGAAGCGCTGCAGCATTGGCGGATGGTCGACGAGGAACACCCCGACGGCTTGTCGATCATCGAGGGGATGCGACTGCTCGCCGGAGCCCCAATCACGACCGTCGACCAACAGCCCGAGCAACTCGCGCAGTGGTCTTCGGTCATCGCTGGCGACTGGCTGCGGCAAACGATCGAGCGGATGCGTTCGCCGAATGAACTGGCGGAATGCGAGCCGGGCCGCGATCTGCAGGCCACGCTGCGACCGTACCAAGTCGAAGGCGTGCGTTGGTTGTGGTTCATGACCAAACTCGGACTCGGCGCCTGCCTGGCCGATGACATGGGACTCGGCAAAACCGTCCAAGTGCTCGATCTCTTGTTGCAACGCAAACGCGCGGCAAGCGGGGCGAGCGCGACGAATGCGGCAAGCGCGACGAATGCGGCAAGCGCGACGAGTCAAGCGCGGGCGCGCCTCCCCAAGCCCAGTTTGCTGATTGTGCCCGCTTCGCTGTTGGGGAACTGGAAGCAAGAGGCGGCGCGGTTCGCGCCGTCGCTACGAGTGTTGGCGATTCATCGATCCGAGCTCGAACCGGCCGAATTGGAGCGGCGTTCGAAAGACCCCGAGCAAGGGTTCGCGGACTGCGATTTAGTGATCACCAGTTACGGCATGGTGCGTCGGCAACCGTGGCTCGAGCGAGTGGTGTGGTCGCTGATCATTCTTGACGAAGCGCAAGCGATCAAGAACGCCGGCGCCGCGCAGACTCGGGCGGTGAAGAAACTGCGAAGCGACCGGCGGCTCTTGATGACGGGCACGCCGATTGAAAACCATGTCGGTGAACTCTGGTCGCTGTTCGATTTTTCATCGCCCGGTTTGCTGGGGACGGCGGCCGAGTTCAAACGGTTTGTGTCGGGGCTGAACAAGCAGTCGGATGGCAGCGCCTACGCCGGCTTGCGGCGGCTCGTAAGCCCCTACATTCTGCGGCGTCAAAAGACCGACCCGGCGATCGCCCGCGATCTGCCCGACAAGATCGAAATGCGAACGGAATGCGGCTTGTCGCTCGCGCAAACAGTGCTCTACGCGAAAGCCGTCGAATCGCTGCGCGAACAACTGGATCGCGTTGAGGGGATGAAACGACGCGGCCTGGTGCTCTCGGCGTTGATGCAATTCAAACAGATCTGCAACCATCCGGCGCAGTATCTAAGTGAGATGGAGTATCCGCCCGAGCGTAGCGGCAAGTTCCTGCGTTTGGCGCAGCTATGCGAGCCGATCGCCGCGCGCCAGGAAAAAGTGCTCGTCTTCACCCAGTTCCAAACGCTCTGCCAGCCATTAGCCGACTTCCTCGCCACCGTCTTTGGCGCCCCTGGGCTTGTGCTCCACGGCGGCACCCCCGTCAAACGCCGCGCGGAATTGGTCAAGGAGTTCCAAAACGATCCGAACAAGCCGTTCTTTGTGATTTCCTTGAAAGCGGGCGGCAGCGGCTTGAATCTTACGGCCGCCTCGCACGTGGTGCATTTCGATCGCTGGTGGAATCCGGCCGTCGAAAACCAGGCGACCGACCGGGCGTTCCGTATCGGCCAGAAACGGAATGTGCTCGTGCATAAATTCGTCTGTCGCGGCACGATCGAGGAGCGGATCGACACCATGATTGCGGGAAAACGCACAGTCGCCGAACAGATACTCGACGACGACGGACTGCCAAAGCTCAGCGAACTGCCGAACGACGAACTGCTCAAATTCGTTTCGCTCGACCTCAGCCGCGCCAGTGTTGACACCAGCGCGGAAAGCGCCGCCGAAAGCGCGGCCGAAAGCGCCGCCGAAAGCAGTGATGGAAGTGGCGCCGACACCCACGCGGAAAACTCCGTGGCCCCCCGAGTTAGAGGCTCCACCGCGGCGGCGACTGGCGGCGAGTCCGGTCCGATGCCCGATGGCATGGCAAGCGGCGGCCAATCGCTTGCCCAGCCACGGAAACGCGGCCGAAAAACCACGTGAACTGTCGCCTCATTAGTGTCCAACATGAAGGCGACAGGTTATCCTGCCGCCTTCCTGCGGCCGAGCGGCAGTCGCTCGCCTCGAAGCACGTGAACGGGTCGGTAATTCGGAAGTAAACGTCAAGGGAGTGGGCCATGGGATGGGGTTCTGATTACGGCGGCTGGGCGCCGTATGTGTCCGTGGGACAACGCATTCAGAACGGAGTGCGCGCGGCGAAGGCCTTGGCGAAAGAGGAAAAACGAACGCCATGCCCCGTCGTTGTGACCACACGCGACATCGCGAAAACCTTCTGGGGCAGAAGCTGGTGCGACAACCTGGAACGTTACAGCGACTTCTCCAACCGCCTGCCACGTGGCAGGACCTACCTTCGCAACGGTTCCGTCGCTGATTTGGTGATCGAACCCGGGCTCATTCGCGCGATCGTCGGCGGTTCCGAGGCCTACCAGATCAAGATCAAAATCACGCCGCTCAATTCGAGAACCTGGAACGATATCGAACGCGATTGCGCCCAGGAGATCAACTCGCTGCTCGATCTCATGCAAGGCAAATTCAGCAACGCCATCATGCAGAGATTGACCAGGGCCAACGACGGACTGTTTCCGTCCAAGAGCGAAATCTCGATGAGTTGCACATGCCCCGACATGTCGATCGTGTGCAAGCATATCGCCGCCACAATCTACGGTGTCGGCGCGCGACTCGACCGTGAGCCCGAACTGCTCTTCAAACTCCGCCAAGTCAATCATCTCGCCTTGATCGGCAAGGCGATGAACCAAGCAAACCTCGATCAGGCCCTAGGCTCGGGCACCGCCACGCTCGAAGGCGGCGACCTCGGAAGCATCTTTGGGATCGACTTGGAATCCGGCACTCCGCCCGCCAAAAGCTCTGCCAAAAAAACCGCGAAGACAGCCAAGGCGAGCAAGTCCGCGAACGCGGCCACCGCGACGCCGGCAGCCAGCGTCAAAGCAGCCAGTGTTAAGGCAGCCGCGGCGCCAGCGATGACAGCCAGCTTGTTAGACGCGAAAGCGGTTTCTACGGGGCAACGCGAGGCGCCTTTGCCTTCGAAGATGGACAAGATCAAAGCCTTGATCG
>CAIXSC010000400.1 GCA_903921945.1 uncultured Planctomycetaceae bacterium | reverse complement strand
GTCCGTGTCGAGCGACGATTCTATGGTCGACAGGGCGTCGCCCGCTTCCAGGATCGGCGCGGCGTTGGGGGAGCTTGCACTCGTGTCGCTCGCCGATGGCACCGCATCGGGGACGGCCAAGTCGCCGCGAGGCGCGGACGAGCTTTCCCCGACGGTTGTGGGTTCGGCGGCCCCGACGCTTGATGACAACTCGCCGCCGTCTGGTTCATGGCTGGCTGCCTCGCTGCCGGCTGCTTCGACCGTCGAACTTTCGGCGGGTGAGACGGTGCTCGCGAGGGTCTCAACACTGGGCGACGAACCTCCGCTCCGTGCATCCACACGGGGACCATCCACACGGGGTTCAACGGCGGTCTTTTTGTCCTTGTCTCTGTCCGTCGTCTCGACGCGAACACTGACCAGGGTGCCGGATCGTTGAATGATGCGGCGCAGACGGCTGCGAAGATCCGGTCGTTCGCTGTAATACTCCGCCAAAATGTGGCGCACTCCAGCGAGAACATCGTCGACTGTTGCGAGTTTGCTGGCGGGATTGACGAGGTCGGCGGCCCGCGCGGCGGGGTCGGCTGCGGCCGGATCGTTGTTGAGGATTTCGAGGGCGAGCGGTTCGAGGCCGCGTTGGCGGGCCAGTGTGGCGAGTGTCTGCTTTTTGGGCTTGAACGGCAGGTACAAGTCTTCCAAATGTTTGGAAGTGCGAGCGGTCCGAATCTGGTTCGCCAAGTCGTCGGTGAGTTTCCCGAGCGATTCAATAGACTTCAGGATCGTGGCTTTCCGCTCGGCGAGTTGCCGGAGGGTTCCGACCTCCTCGAGGATGCCGCGGATTTGCTCTTCGTCCAGTCCCCCCGTCTCGTCTTTACGATAGCGAGTGATGAAGGGAACTGTGTTGCCTTCATCGAGGAGTTCCACAGTGCGTTGCACCCGCTCCAAGGGGATCCCCTGATCACGGGCGACTTGCGTCAGGTCGATGGTCATCGTCATGTCGTTGGGAGCCGCCGGACGAACCGCCGCGAGCACGTTAGTGGAAGAATGAATTGGACTTACCGCTACTTGGTGGGCAATCTAGTGGTCGCTAGTGTCGATTGTCAAGCTTGCGACCGCGCCATCGGATCAACCGTTCCCGAGTGTTCTCCGTCCCAAAACTCGCAACATCCGGCCAACAAATTCAACCCGCACGCCTCGCACAGCCGATACCTAACGTCACTCAGGCATAACCCTCGACGCATCACGCACGAAGGATGGCACCGATGTCCGCTCCGCGACTCCGAGTTTTCTATGGACCGGAACAGGAAACCCAAGTCCGCGTGCTTCCCGAAACGCTACCGATGCGTCCCAACGTTACGCTTCCGGTCGGCGATGTATTGCCGATTTTGGCGGATGCGCTACTCGCTCGCCGTGCTTGGCTACAAGATTTCGAAGACGACGAAATCACGATTTCAAGCGATCTCTACGAAGTCATGCTGGCTTACCAGCATTTCCGTCGTCCTTCAGCTTAGCCAAGCTGTCCGAGTTGCCACTTCCGATTGCGTAGCGTCGAAGTCAACTCCAAAGGGAACTCCAACTGCACCGCCCGGGCGTCCAATCATTTCGCGACGCCCATCAAGCCCTTTCGGGGATCGACTGCCTTCAGCGCTTTGCCAGCTTCTCCCCGCAACTGTTCGTCGGCGGATGTGTCGTTGAGGATGCGTTGGAGGTCGGGTGCGACCGCTCGCGCGGGTGGTCCAATGCGGGCGAGTCCCATGAGCGCGAAGCGACGGGATTGAACATCCCCTTCATTGGCGAGTTCCCGCAGTTTGCCGACGATCGCCGAGCTGGACGGTTTAACGCGACTCAGTGACTCGATGACCCGCAGCTTGAGCTGGTCCGGTTCTAGGGATAGGCATTCGAGCAGTTCGGTGCCGCCATGCGGGTTGACTCGTGCCAAGGCGCGGCATGCGATGAGCCGCAGTTCCAAATCGCTCTCTGGATTTTTAACGATTCCGGCCAGGTGCTTGGCGGCCGCTTCGCCTTGCAACCCGAACCAAGCCTCGGCGTTCGCGACCACGGAGATATCGTTGTTGCGAATCCCGGTAACGAGCGCTGCGAGCGCTTGCGGTGGGTCCGCGTAGGCGCGCGGGTCGACTTTCGCGGCGGGTTTGGCGGCTGGCTTCGCCGGGGTTTTCGCGACCGGTTTCGGGGTGGGCGATTTGGAGGTCGTAGACGGACGCGACGAGCTGTTCGCGGAAGGCGCTGGGGCTTCGCCGCAACCCAAAGTCGACGATAGGCCGATCGACACTCCTCCGACGAGCGTAATCCAGGCAGTTCCGGTGCGGCTGCGTGACATGCGGCGGTCATCCTTTCGACGTGAAGCGACCTGTGGATGGAACAAGGCGATTCAATCCCTTCGACCGCATTTTAGGGCACGTAATCCGCCCTTTATAGAGATTGACGGGCCGGACCGCGAGCGGCGGGACGATTGACAGAGTCGCCGCATCCGGCCTACATTTCCGCAAGCTTGCGATGACTGAGGTTGATGGAAACGTCCCGCTCGAACGGGTTCTCGACATGACTACGCGGAGCGGTTGCGGTACTTGTAACGCCGCGGCGTGACTTCGGCAAGCGTGGCCATTTCGAGCTCTCCCGTGAGACACCAGGAGCTTGAAACATGCCCGCTGAGCGTCCGCGAACAGATGCTGTTGGTTCGCAATCGATCTTGTCTTTTACCCGGTTGAACTCGGATGGCCATTTGTGGGATGGCAGCGAATCAACGTCTGTCTCTTCGACGTTAGCGAAGCGGACGGATCTCCGCACCGGTGCATCTTGGCTTTCTGGCACTTGGCTTTCTGGCACTTGGCTTTTGGGTATTGGCGGAGCGGTTGCGATGGCCGCCAGCCTGTTGACGCCCGCGATCTTGTTCGCGCAGGAAGCGGCGGCGGGAGCGCCGGCGGCGGGAGCGTCGGCGGCGGGAGCGGGAGCGGGCGGCAACGCGGACAGCACGGTATTCATTGTCTGGGGAATTTCGTTGGTCGCGTCGATCGCGGCCCTGATTCAGGCATGGCTTTTCTACAAGTCGATGATGGCGGCGGATGCCGGAACGCCGCGGATGATTGAGATTGCGGGTTATGTTCGCGAGGGCGCGAATGCCTACCTGCGGCAGCAGTACAAAGTTGTCGCGGTGTTTTTCGTGGTGATTTTCGTCTTGTTGGCGATCGCGGCATTCGGGCTGAAGGTGCAGAGTAACTTCGTTCCTTTCGCGTTCTTGACCGGCGGCTTTTTCTCGGGATTGGCCGGTTGGTTTGGAATGAAGACAGCCACTCAGGCCAGCAGTCGCACCGCGGCTGGCGCCCGCAAGTCGCTCAATCAGGGTCTGCAGATCGCGTTCCGCAGCGGCGCGGTGATGGGGCTGACCGTCGTTGGGCTTGGCTTGATCGACATCACGCTCTGGTTCGGTTTTCTTTACTGGGTTTGGCCAATGCTGGGGTTTGAACACCTCGGCCTGTTGGAAATCACGGTGACGATGCTGTGCTTCGGCATGGGTGCGAGCAGCCAAGCGCTGTTTGCCCGCGTGGGTGGCGGTATTTTCACGAAAGCGGCCGACGTCGGAGCCGACTTGGTGGGGAAGGTCGAGCACAGCATTCCCGAAGACGATCCGCGGAATCCGGCCACGATCGCGGACAACGTCGGTGACAATGTCGGTGACGTGGCGGGCATGGGCGCTGACTTGTACGAATCGTATTGCGGGGCCGTGTTGGCAACCGCCGCGCTGGGTGTGGCGGCTTTCTCGACGGAAGTCGAGCAGTTGAAGTCGATCTTGCTGCCCATGGCGATCGCCGGCGTCGGCACGCTGCTATCGATTTTCGGCATGTACGCGGTTCGGACGGAGGAAGACGCGAGCCAGCGAACGCTGCTCGCGGCCCTTGCTCGGGGTATCAATCTCGCGACGATCCTGATTATCGGGGCCTCGGTCGGCTTGGCTTACTGGCTCATGCCGGACCACTGGATGGTATCGCTGAGCGTGATTGCCGGTTTGGTCGCCGGCTGGTTGATCGGCAAGTGGACGGAATACTCGACGAGCAACGAATACCGGCCGACGCAGGAGTTGGCTGATCAAGCGTTGACGGGTCCGGCGACCGTCATCATTGGCGGTATCGCGGAAGGCATGTTGAGCACCTGGGCTCCGGTCGTGATCACGTCGGCCGCCACCATCATCGCCTTCGGCTTCGGCGCGAACTGGGACTTCGCGGATCCCAAGGTCTTCGCCATGGGACTGTACGGTGTCGGCATCGCGGCGGTCGGCATGTTGAGCACGTTGGGGATCACTTTGGCGACCGACGCTTACGGCCCGATCGCCGATAACGCGGGCGGCAACGCCCAGATGGCTGAATTGGAACCGCTGGTGCGCGAACGGACCGACGCCCTCGATGCGCTGGGCAACACCACGGCGGCGACCGGCAAGGGATTTGCGATCGGCTCGGCGGCGTTGACGGCGTTGGCGCTGTTGGCGGCGTACGTGGAAGAAGTGCGGGTCGGATTTGATCGCTGGGCCGACTCGATCGTCACGGCGAGCGCTAAGGCAGGCGACATCGTGAAGGTGGGAGCCCAGTTGGCAGTGAAGGTCGGCGAGACCGCGAAGGCCAACGAGGCGATGCTGATCATCGCTGGTCGCGGCGACAAGGAATACATTCAACTCGCCGATGGAGCGGCGTTGTCGGCCGAACTGGTGACGAAGTTGGAGACGCAAGGGCGGTTGGTCGCCGCAAGCCAAGCGACCATGGCCGACTACATGCGTTACTACGACGTGACGGTGATGAATCCGCTGGTGCTCGTCGGCGCGTTCCTCGGCAGTATGGCGACATTCCTCTTCTGCGCCCTCACGATGAAGGCCGTCGGTCGAGCCGCGAAGGGGATGGTCGAAGAGGTGCGTCGGCAGTTCCGCGAGAACAAGGGGATTATGGCGGGCACATCCAAGCCCGACTATGCCGCTCCGGTCGCGATCAGCACGAAGGCGGCTCAGCGGGAAATGATCCTGCCGTCGCTGCTCGCCCTGGCCGCGCCCGTCGTGATCGGCTTGCTACTCGGAGTGGCCGGCGTCATGGGGTTGCTCGTCGGTTCGTTGACGACCGGCTTCTGCCTCGCCGTATTCATGGCGAACGCGGGTGGCGCTTGGGACAACGCCAAGAAACATATCGAAGGCGGGGCTCACGGCGGCAAGGGCACCGAGGCGCATAAGGCGACGGTCGTCGGCGACACGGTCGGCGATCCGTTCAAAGATACCTCGGGCCCCAGCTTGAACATTCTCATCAAACTGATGAGCATGGTGAGCGTCGTGGTTGCGGGGTTGGTCGTGCGCTACAGCCTGATCGCCCTCGGCATCCTGTAATCGATCACCCAAGAAAGGTCCGGGCGTGGCGAAGTCACCGTCAGTGGCAGTGGAAGAAAACGAAGGCCGCGTCCCCGAACCCGTCGCGACAGCCGGTCCAACGACCGGCGCGACGGTGGAAGAAACCGCAGTCGCCGGTGGCGGAGAATCCGCCACCGCGATCGACTCAACCGTCTCTGACGCTACAGTAACGCCGTCGGTATCCGCGAGCAATCCTGTGGCTGGGTCCGGCACGTCCGACGTGGTGTCTAGCGCTCCGGTCGCGTCGAGCGATGCTGGCGGCTCGAGCGATGCTGGCGGCTCGAGCGATGCTGGCGGGTCGAGCGGCGTGAGCGATTCGAGTGGGCTTAGCGCGGTCGATGCGGCTAGTCTTGGCCGCGCGCGAGCGGTTGCCAAGTTGGCGGTCGACAGCCAGGCGACCGATGTGATGATCCTGGATTTGCGGAAGCGAACCGCGTTGTTCGACTTTTTTATCGTCGCGACCGGAAAGAGCGGCCGGCAGCTACGCGCGATTGCTGACGAAGTTGACGATCTGCTGCAAAAACAACTTGGCGAAAAGCGTCTGCATATCGATGGATACCAGGATAGCCGTTGGATCGTGCTCGACTACGGCGACTTGGTGATCCATCTCTTTGATCGCGAAATGCGCGACTTCTACCGCATCGAAGACCTGTGGAGCGATGCTCCGCGAGTGCCGTTGAGCTTGCCCGGCTAGGTCGCGAATCCGGCAGCGATCGAGTGTCGAGCGAAGGGGATTTTTTGGCAAAGTCCCAATAAATCTTCGTGGACGCTCTAGTCGGATCGCGGGACGCTGCGAAAGATTCACGCGAGGTCGTGAGCCCGTGGTCGGGATGGGTGCGATGGACGTTACTGTGGCGAGTACGACATCGAATCCGATTCCGTTTGGCTCTCGCCCTGGCTTGGTCTGAAAAAGCGATTTCATGCGTGGGGCATGTTCGAAGGGAGAAGGAGACTTCCCCATGCCTCGTAGTACGCGCCGACGGCTTATCGACGAGTCGCGAGTCGGCACTTACCACTGCAGTAGTCGCTGCGTTCGGCGGAGTTCTTTTCGCGATCGCACATCGGGCGGGCTGGAACTGGACCACCGCCAGGAATGGATTGTCCGGCGATTGCGAGCGATTGCCGAGTTCTTCGCGATCGATGTCACCGATTTCGCGGTGATCGACAACGAGTTCCATGTGGTGCTGCGCAATCGTCCCGACGTGGCGGCGCAGCTGACCGATGAGCAAGTCATCCGCCGCTGGTTTCGGATGTCGCGGCAGTGTCTCGAGCTTCAGCCGGAGATCGGGAAAAAGCAGCTCAAGGACTGGCTTGCGAAGCGGAAGAAGCTGGCCGAGTTTCGCCGGCGTTTGAGCAGCATCAGTTGGCTGATGATCATGCTCAAAGAGCCAATCGCGCGGGCGGCGAACGCCGAAGATGGCGTCCGCGGCCATTTCTTCGGTGAGCGTTTTAGTTCCGTCGAATTGGAAGACAGCGAACAGCAGTTGGCAACGAGCTTGCAGATCAATTCGCTGCCGCTGCGAGCGGGGCTCGCGAAAGATCTCGCGACTTCGCGTTTCACGGCGGCGTATGCTCGGCGAAACGGCGACGGGAGTTGGCTGGCCGGCGAATGGAATCCGAATGATTCGCAACGTTCGGCGACTTCCCCAACGGCAACCTCGCCTGAGGCGGATAGTCCCCTGGCGGCCCCACCCTCGGCGGGCCCATCCACGGCGGGTTCATCCACGGCGGATTTCGAACCGGTGGATAGCGAACCGGCGGATAGCGAGCCGGTGGATTCTGAGATGATGGGATCCGAGTTGACGGCTGACCGTGGCAAGGAGACTGATGGCGCAGCCTTGGAAGTGGTGGGTATCGACTCGGCGTCTTCGCCCGATCGCTTAGACGCTTCGAAGAGTTCGCCGTTGTTCCATCGGCTGCCGCTGGATGTCTACATGGGCTGGCTGGAGTCCACCGTCGCGCCGGCTGGCGACAAAGCGGCCTTGAAGACGGCTTCCCTGGAAATCCCCGTCGAATTGCCTGCTGCTTGGTTGCGTTATGGATTGGACGCGGCCAAGTGGTCGGATGCGGTGGAGACGATTGCTCCTCGTTTCCAGTGGTTGGCGGAAGTCGCTGCTTCGATGCGTCGCGATTGTCGACGCTTCGTGGCAGATGAGAGTTCGCCGACTCGGTAGCCACGGCCCGCGGTCGGTGCAACTCGCCTGAAGTCCGGCGGCTCGGTCGCAACATTTTCGGCGGGTGGTAGCGACCGCCTGATAGGGAACGATGCTCCCTAAAAAAGCTGTTCATGGACGGCTGCGTACGGTGCTGCGCGCTTTTGGGGAGCTGAACTGAAGAATTGCCCCGCAAAACCCCTTCGTGAGGAGGGTTTTGCGTGAATCCGCGTTGACATGCGCCATTTCAAGGCAAAGTGCAGCCCGCATCTCCCCCAAATTGGGCAGTGGTGAGGTTAACGACGCTCCGTTTGCCCCTCGAAAAACATCCAAACCGGGCGAATTTCGGGCCCGGCAGGGGCCAGCTCGCACAATAAAATCAATCTTAGACTGTCCACCTACGATGGCCTAATTGCCATCTGCCGGGTAGGCAACGTGACGACCATCTCGCGCCGACGCCATACGTGATGCGTAACTAATTGTTGTAAAGAGGTTTGCGATCTGAATCCGCTGTGCTGACGTCCGACCTTTTCGTCGGCCGGGAAATCGATGACGGCCACACCCTGGCCAGCCAATTCCGGAGTGAAAGCTAGCGGAAAACGCGCCGGAAAACCGTCCGCGCCCAAGGGCAATCCTAAGAGGACAGTCTAATAACTTTTTCCCATTGGTCCCGCCGGCGAACGGGCGTTCGCCGCCCACGGGAGGCGAGTGGCGGATCGCTAGCGTAAGTTCGAACACATGAGCATGTCCGCCCACCCGCGTTCCTGCTACAGCCCTTGCGTGCGGAAACCTCCGCTTGTCCAAACGACCACGCGGGTGCGAGAACCTCTGCGTGGCCGAACTCCCACGTGTCCGGGCCCTCGCGGATGTCCGAAATCGCTCGCTTGTCGGAACGTGTCGATTACGAACTCGAATTGGGCGAGCTGGCTGGTCGCGCGTTGTGGCGTGGGATGGCCGGGCGAGAAAATGGTCAGTGGCTGGCACCGATTCGTAGCTGGCACCGATTCTTAGTTGCCCGATTCTGGCACCGCATTCTTTGTGGTGGTTGGAATCGAGATTGGCCACGGCGGGGATGATCGGCTGGGTTGGCCCGGCCGTCGCCTTCGGCTCGGCGGTAAACAACCCGGCGGCAAACGACTTGTGGTAATCGATGCGGCGCGACTGAGGCGTAATTGGCCACTTCGGGTCTGATCGGCTGGGTTGGCCCGGCCGTCGCCTTCGGCTCGGCGGTAAATAACCCGGCGGCAAACGACTGGCGGTAATCGATGCAGCGCGACTGAGGCGTAATTGGCCACTTCGGGTCTAATCGGCTGGGTTGGCCCGG
>CAIXSC010000399.1 GCA_903921945.1 uncultured Planctomycetaceae bacterium | reverse complement strand
GCAGGCTTTTGCCAGGAAAAAGGGTATGCGTTTGAACACGTCTCCAGCAGGGATGAACGGATTGCGGACCGACCGAACCAAGGCCGGTGGATGGCGGACTGTCGCCGGATTCCGAAACTCCCTTGATCGGCTCGTGGGTGGCGATCGATTGGATCGGGCGCTGCCCGGCGTGCTGGTTGGGGCTGGGCACGGCGTGGCGTGGCGAGCGATTCGAGTGGCGGCCTTTGCGGCGGCCATCTCGGCTGTGTGCTCGCTGGCGGTCTTCCTGGGAACGGGAGAAGCTCGGGCTGAGCGTCCGTCGGGACCGCAGCTGTTGCCCGAGAACACCTTGGCGCTGCTCCGCGTGCCGGATTCGCGCGAATTCGTCGCCAAGTTCCGCGAAGGGTCGATGGGACGGATGCTCGAAGACGAGCAGGTGAAGCCGCTAGCGACGCAGCTCTACGGCACCGTCGCCAACGCGTTCGGCCAGGTGCAAGATCAAGTTGGCTTGTCGCTCGACAAGATCCTCGCCATTCCGCAAGGCGAGCTGTGCATCGCGGTGGTGGCCCCGCCGGCCGGCGTGCCCGCGATTGTGGTGTTGCTCGAAGCGGGCGATCAGATCGCGTCCGTCCAACAATTGGTGGACCGCGGAGCCCAGGAGATGGAGCGGCTTGGTTCGACCAAAACGACGGAAGCTCAAGGCGACGCGTTGCTGAATATCTGGTCGCCGGTCGGCAATCAGCCGGGGGTGGCGTACGCCTTCAAAGACGGAGTGCTGCTGTTCGCCTCCAACACCGACGTCGCCCGTAACGCCTTGGCGGTGTGGAACGGCAAACCGCCTGCCGATTGGACGTCGCTGGCGGACAACCGGAAGTTCACCGCGATCATGAGCCGTTGCAGCGGCGCACGGGACGAGCGTCCGCAGTTCGCGTGGTATGTCGATCCGATCGAATTGGCACGAGTCGCCGCCCGAGGCAATTTCGCCGCCCAAACCGGCTTGGCGATTCTGCCCGCGATCGGCCTGGATGGCTTGCAAGGAATCGGCGGCAGCTTGATTTTCGGCGCTGGCGAATTCGACATGATCCAGCACATCCACGTGCTACTCGACAATCCGCGGGGCGGGGTGCTCAAGGCGTTGACCCTGAGCGGCGGCGACTCGACTCCCGAACCTTGGGTGCCCAACGATGTGGCGAGTTACATGACGCTCCACTGGGACTTCGAAACCAGCTACCGCGAGGTGAAGCAGTTGGTCGACAGCTTCCGCACCGAAGGCACGACCGCCGACCTGATGAAACGGCGAGTCGGCGAGCCGCTGGGCGTCGACTTCGAGACCGAATTGCTGGCCGCCATGGAAGGTCGAGTGACCTACCTGACCTGGGTCGAAAAGCCTGCGCGTATCAACGGCCAAACACAGCTCGTGGCCATTAAACTGAAGGATGCCGCCGCCTTCCGCGAAACGCTCGACAAAATCACCAACAAGTACGCCGATCGCTTCGAGTCGGACACGTTTGGCGGCCAACGGTTCCAGCGAATCAAGGTGCCTGAAGGAGCCGGCCGGCCCGGACGTGGACCGAATCGTTTCGGACCGCGCGGCGGCGAGAACGGCGCCGAAAATGGAGGCGAGAACGGCGGCGACAATGCCCGTGACAATGCCCGCGAAGAGCGCGGTCAGCGTGTGCAACTGCAACTCCGCGTGCCCGAACCGTGCGTCGCGATCCTCGGCGACTACCTGGTACTCACCGACTCCGCCCCGCTCCTCAAGCAGTGCGTGGTGGCGGAAAGCGACTCGGAAAAGTCGCTGGCCGCAGCGCTTGATTTCAAACTGATCGCGAGCAAAGTGTCGCGGCAGTCTGGCGGGGTGAAGCCCGGAATGATGACTTTCAACCGACCCGAAGAAGGAATGCGGATGCTGTACGACCTCGCCCAGGGCGACGACGTGCGGCAAATGCTCGGCCGACAAGCCGCAAACAACGATTTCTTCCGCTCGGTCGAACAGGCGATGAAAGACAATCCGCTGCCGCCATTTGCCGTCTTGGCTCGCTACCTAGCCCCGGCCGGTGGCATGATGACCAGTGACGAGACCGGATTTCATTACACGGCGTTCGGACTGAAACGCAACTGACCCGGCGCAATCGCCACAACCGCTCCCTTGAGCACCAACAGCCCGCGCGGCCTCCCTTCCCGCCGCGCGGATCGCCTGACTCGCTACCGCCGCAACCTAGACTACCATGCGGCGAGTTGTGCTGAGTTGCGGTGAATCGTGTGTTGTGCGGCAGTCGACACGCGGACGTCAGAGGGAGGGACAGGCGATGTTTCGAGCCTTGTTTATCGCCTTCGGGATCATGTTGCTCGTGGTCGGCGCGGAATGCCTTGTGGTCGAAAAAGTCACGCTTGCCGGTGCTCCACCCAAGACGAACGCGTGGGGACAAGTCATCGCGGAACCGGCCCGCGTGTACGAAACTCCGGAATGGGCCCCTTGGGCGATGTTTGGCGGCGGAGCCGTCACCTTGCTGTACTCGTTCACCATCCCGAAACGTGTCGCGGGCGGAGGCTGAGATTGGGGCTGAGGCTGAGGCTGAAATTGGGGCTGAGGCTGGGGCAGGGGTGGAGGCTGAGGCTGCGGATCGAGAGCTTCTGGACTTAGGCGGGCGTTCGGGATGGCAGGCCGCTCCATTCAAGGTTTACGCTGCTTGATCACGGGCGCGTCG
>CAIXSC010000398.1 GCA_903921945.1 uncultured Planctomycetaceae bacterium | reverse complement strand
GCCGATAGGTGGAGGCGAAACACCGGGGGGATGCGGAAGGGGAGACTCGCAAAGCGCAGCGCAATTCACTATCCGCCCGCGCCTTCGAGTTCCAACTCGTTCGGCCTTCTGGTGGGAAATCTCGCTTCCATCCGGGCCAGCCTTCGGCTTGGCGGTTAACTAGCTCAACCCGGCTGCGCGTTGCTGTTTCCGGCCGCGTCACTGCGTTTGTTGCAGGCGTTGTTCGGCGTTGTAGGCTTTCTGAGCGGCGGCTTCCTTCGACAGGATGAACTCGGGTCCTGGCGCGAAGTATTGAACGTCGTCCGTGTGATAGTAGGGGCTGGGCAGGGTTTGGCCGCCGACGCTGACTTGGCACCCCGTCGCGGTGAGAGCCGCTAGCAATCCGCAGGCGCACAAAGCCACTTGGAGCCGCGCCGTGGAAGATTTCGCCTTCATCTGCCCAACCTCCGGTATCCGCCAATCGCTTGTTCGTCGTGGTTCGTGAGTCCGCGAATCACGCGGCCGGGCCAACTCGCCCCGCCGACCTCGCGGCGACGGTCGCATCGCTCCAACCGCCACCACCATTATCGTCGGAATAACCGGCCGACTTTCGCCAAATTCCAGGAATCCTGCACGGCGCATAACTCCGTTGGCTCGAAACGCGGCAAACCACTACACTGGAAGGCGTTGCCGAACCGCTGTCCGCCCCGCTTAACGCGTGGCGGGCAGGGATGGCTTGACCGCTCAACGCTGCTTGGAATTCTTGAAAGGGCGCATGCGACCGTGGACGTAATTCACCTGCATCCGGACGACAACATCTGTGTGGCCGCTCGCAATTTGCCGGCTGGCGCGACGCTTCGAGCGGGCGGCGAGTCGGTGGTTTTGGCCGAGCCGATCCGGTTGGGGCACAAGGTGGCGATTCGGCCGATTGGGCCCGGCGAACGGGTGTTCAAGTATGGCCAAACCATCGGGTTCACCACCAAGGCTGTCGATCGTGGACAGTGGGTGCATTCGCACAATTTGATCAACGGCGAGTTTTCGCGGGATCCGGCCAGCGCGACGGAGATCCCGGCGCCGCCGGTTCCGATCGTTGGCCGCACGTTCCAAGGCTATCGCCGACCGGGCGGCGGCGCGGGCACTCGGAATTACCTGGCCGTGATCTCGACGGTGAACTGTTCCGCGACGGTCGCCCGGCATGTCGCCGAGCGGTTCGACAAGAGCTTGCTGAACCAATTCCCGAACATCGACGGCGTGGTGGCGTTCCGCCATGGCGGAGGCTGCGGATTGCAGTGGGAAGGTTTGCAGCACCAGATTCTCAACCGGGTCATGGGCGGTATCGCCCGCCATCCGAACATCGGCGGCTATCTGCTAATCGGGTTGGGCTGTGAGCAAACGGCGATCGGCCACTTGATGCGGGACCAACATTTGGTGCATATCGACGGCGCGGGTCATTCCCAAGGTCCCCCCGTCTTTTCCATGCAGGACATGGGGGGCACGTCGAAGACCGTCGAGGCGGCCGTGCGGCAAATCGGTCAAATGCTGCCCCGGGTCAACGATGTGAAGCGGGAACCGATTCCGGCGAGCGAAATTGTGTTGGGAACCAATTGCGGCGGCTCGGATGGCAATTCGGGTGTGACCTGCAATCCGGCCCTCGGCGTCGCCTCGGACATGCTGGTGGCCTGTGGCGGCACGTCGATCCTGGCGGAAACGACCGAGATCTACGGCGCCGAACACCTGCTCACACGCCGCGCCCGCTCGGCCAGTATCGCTGACAAACTGCTGGAACGCATCCAATGGTGGCTCTGGTACACGCGGACTTTCGGCTGCGAAATTGATAACAACCCTTCCGTCGGCAACAAGGAGGGCGGGCTCACGACCATCGCCGAGAAGTCGCTCGGCGCCGTCGCGAAAGCCGGCTCCACCACGCTCGAGGAAGTCTATCAATACGCCGAGCAAGTGCGGGCGAAAGGCTTTGTGGTCATGGATACTCCGGGCTTCGATCCGGTCAGCGTCACCGGACTGGTCGCGGGCGGAGCGAACGTGGTGGTGTTCACCACCGGCCGCGGCAGTTGCTTCGGCTGCAAGCCGGTCCCGTCCATCAAGGTCGCGTCCAATTCGCCGATGTACGAACGCATGGTCGACGACATGGACATCAACGCCGGCACCGTGCTCGACGGCCGACCGGTGGCTGACGTCGGACGCGAGATTTTTGAAGAGATCCTGGCCGTTGCCAGCGGGAAGAAAACGAAGAGCGAACTGCACGGGTTCGGCGACGAAGAGTTCGTGCCGTGGCCCGTCGGACCGACCCTGTGATCGACGGTAGGCTCGATCGTCACCTCGTGAGTTATGGACTTTGAGGAGGCTTATCGGCGCGGAATCGAAGCGCGTCCCCGTCGGACGTTGCTCGGAACCGCGTTTCGCGCACTGCTTGCCGGGCTGCTCATAAGCGGCCTGGCCATCGTGCTGGCCGTCCTGTTCGATAACCAGCGACTGCCGCCCGACGAGCCCTCGCCAGTGCCGGGAACGCGAACGCCTCGGACAACCGCCGCCCCTCGCTCGGCGGTAAATGGCTCGTCCGGAAAACTCGCTGCCAACGGCGTCGAGGCCGAGTCGAGTTCGACCGCAAGCGGCGCCGCTGCGGGAAACTCGCCTGGACAACGCCCGCCTGGACAACGCCCGCCTGGACAACGCCCGCCTGGACAACGCCCGGCTAGCGACGTGCCGACAGACAGGGCGACAGGCACGGCGACAGGCTCGCCGACAGGCGTGGCGGCGGAGTCCGTGAACGCGCCACGCGGCCCGTCTGACGATGGTTCGCCCGACGTTCGAGCGCCGCTCAACGGTTCCGCGAACAACGGCTCGGCTCTCCTTAAGTCGCCGAATGCGGGCTCGCCGAACGCGG
>CAIXSC010000397.1 GCA_903921945.1 uncultured Planctomycetaceae bacterium | reverse complement strand
TGCGCCAGCAGTTCCCGCTCGACGCGATTGACGATCTTCGCGTGCAAGTTGTCTTCTTCGGGGCCTGATCCGAGCAGGCCCTGTTGGACGACGGCGAACGTGAGCGACTCAAGGTCGGCGCCGCGCAGATGAGTGACCTTGGGGCGTTCGCGACCCTGGACCACCTCGGGCAGCAATTCCAGCGTCAATTCGTCGGACTCGGCGAGCACCACCGCGC
This sequence comes from uncultured Planctomycetaceae bacterium, assembly GCA_903921945.1. Classification (GTDB taxonomy): domain Bacteria; phylum Planctomycetota; class Planctomycetia; order Pirellulales; family Pirellulaceae; genus CAIXSC01. The sequence goes on along the minus strand of CAIXSC010000397.1, from coordinate 2,291 downwards.
GCTCGATGTAGTTCTGCAATTCCCGCACGTTGCCGGGCCAGTGGTAATCTTGCAGCGCCTGCAGCGCTTCTTTTTGGATATGGGCGACGTAGCGATCGTTCGCCTCGTTGTAGTGGTTGAGGAAATGGGAGACCAGTTCCGGGATATCTTCACGCCGTTCGCGCAGCGGCGGCAGCACGATGCTGATGACGTTCAGCCGCCAGTACAGGTCTTCGCGGAACTTGTTGGAGAACACTTCCTCGTGCAGATCGCGGTTGCTGGCCGCGATGACTCGCGTATCGACACGGATGGTTTGGGTGTCGCCCACCCGCTCGAACTCGCGTTCCTGCAGCACTCGCAGCAGTTTGACTTGCAGGTGGAGCGTGGTGGAGTTGATTTCGTCGAGGAAGATGGTGCCGGTATGCGCCGCTTCGAATCGGCCCGTGCGGTTGTTGACCGCGCCGGTGAAGGCGCCGCGAACGTGCCCAAACAGTTCGCTTTCCAGCAGGCTTTCGCTCAGCGCGCCGCAGTTCACGCGGACGAACGGGCCGGTCGCGCGGTCGCTCAACCGGTGAACGGCGGTAGCAATCAGTTCCTTGCCGGTGCCGGACTCGCCGAGCAGCAGCACCGACGCGGGGCTGCGGGCCACGCGGCGCGTCATGCGGTAGACTTCCTGCATGGCGGGGCTGGAACCGATCAATCCGGGGGTGGGCGGTCCGGACTCGGTGATAGGGACGGGGCCGAATTTTGCCATGGCCATCAGGGTGCGGCGGGCGGCCGGTTCGCGGGGTTTGACGCAGCCGCCTCGGCGGCCGGGACCTTGACTCGTTCGATCGTGTCCAGGATCGCGCTCAGCACCTGCTGTGTTTCGCGATCCGCCGCCTCGCTTAGATTGTAGCGTTCGTACTGCTTCAGCACCTCGGCCCGCGTCAACATCAGCCCACGCCGCTGAACGGCGTCCCGAAAGCCGGCTGCCGCCGCCCGCCGGTCGAGGATCGGCCGAGCGCGATTGCCGGCCAAATCCAGCAGGCTCAACTGGGCCCGCGACGATCCCAGACGGCCGAGCACCAGGGCCGCCCGCCCTGTCAACTCGGGAGTCTGCAACGCGCTTTCCACGGCTGGTTCCTGCTTGGATAGCTCGTAAAAGCCATAGACCGACGGGTTCTCCGTCAATTGCAGCATCCACTCCAGGGCTGCGGCGGCGTGTACGAGCCGTTCGTCCTTCGTCACGGCCGAGCGGCCAATGCCCCGCCGAAGCCGTTCGACCAACAGCGATAACGTTCCCGCGTCGACTGGCCGAGGGAAGGCTTCCACGAGCGATTCGATGGCCGCCAAGGATGCCGCGCGTTCGAGTTTCTCACTGGCCGCCATCACGCCAATCGGCAACCGCGCGAGTCGACCGTCCTGTCGAAACATTCCGACCAGTTCGCTGACCGCCGGCCCTTGGATCGAATCACTGATGAGCACGAATTCATAGTCCGGATGACGCTGGGCCATGACAAACGCCGCTCGCCCGGACGTCGCCGAATCCGCCTCGTAGCCCAATTCGGCCAGCATTCCAGCCAACGACTGCGCCTCGGTCGCTCGCGGATGAGCAACCAACACGCGGCGGGAACCGACCGTGCTGGCGAAGTACCCCAAGGATTCGGCCAGGTAGCTCGAACCGGCAAACGGTGCTCGCGGATCCAGTTTCAGCACTGCGGCCACGGCTGCGAACCGCACCCGGCGGTCCGCATGATTTAACGCCGCCGACAGTCGCCGCGGCACGCCGTCAATCGCGGCGAGGAGTTCCAAGTTGCCGATTTCGCCCAGCACCTCAATCGCCGCCGCCGCCGCCGCGAACCGCTGCTGACGCAGCGCCATCATCAACACGTCCTCGATGACCGGCGCCGATTGCTGCCGAACACGCGCGTACGCCGAACCGGGACCGCGAGCCAACGGCTGGTCCACCCCGCCGTCGATCTTCGCCAAATCCAATTCGCACAACAGGTAAAGCCGAAGATACTCGGGTTGCTCGGGAGCCAACTGATAGAGCTCGCGCGCCAGGCGGCTCGCTTCCGCCACCGCCGCGTCGGCTCCGTCATAGGTGCGCGGCTTCGCGGCTTGGGCCCCGGAGTCCCAGTGCCAGAGCTCGCCCCGATTCTCGATGTTCAAATGCACCACCGGCTCGCCCGCCAGGTGCGACAGCGTCCGCAGATACAGAAACTGCGTCGCCTCGATGTAGGTAGGCGTCTGGCCCACAATCAGTCCGAGCGCCTCCTGGGCCGCTTCCCGCAGCATCTCCGTTTCGGCCGCCGTCACGGCGCGGGCAG
>CAIXSC010000396.1 GCA_903921945.1 uncultured Planctomycetaceae bacterium | reverse complement strand
GCCGGATTCCGCAACACTGGCCGGATGGCCGCCGCGAGTTCGCGATGCCGCGCTCGCGCATCGCGCCGCTCGCGAACAATTGCGGGCTGCGCCACGAGTCGCGCCGGTGACCAGCTCTTTTCCGCAACCTTTCCAGCCCTTCCATTGACCCTATGGCGCTACCCACGAAGCTTTAGCCCGAGCTGTGTTGGGATATGTTGGCATATGTTGGGCTTTGCTGGGCCTTGTTGGACTATGTCAGGCTCGTTTGCCAGGTTTTCGCGGAAATCCACGATAAAACAACCAAGACGTCACCTGGCGTCCTGGTTCATCGCATGGACAGGTGCGTCCTTTTCGAATTCCCAAGAAAGCCGGCGATTTCCCGCTTGGAATTCGCGAGTTCTTTCTTTTGCGGCCCTTCAAACAGAATCACGTTCGCAGTTTATTCGGCGACGGGGCCGCGGAAGAATCCCGAGTCGACAGGTGGCGCGTAGGCGATCCGCAGCGCGTCGTCGGAACGTGAACGACCTTCCTTCAGTGCTCGCAGCCCCAGGTCGAGCACGGTGCTGGTGAGCAGGGTGCGTGCGACCGGATAGGGAGATTGGCCTTCGAGAAAAAACCGTTCGATGTTCCACATCAGGGGATCGAAAAAGCGGGCGCCGGGCGGGATGGGAAGATAGAAGTTGGTCGCCACGGGGTCAGCGTTTCCTTTGCGGAACGCGGCAAACGAGAAGTCCGACACTTGTTCGATCAGATTAATGACCGCTCCGCGAGTCCCATCCAGGTAATCGATCAGGATCGCCAGCGGCTTGCGCACGTTTTCCCGCACAGGTCCAACGTTGTTGCTCGGCGATTTCCGCAGCGCGGCGTCCACGAGCCGCGCGGAGATTCGGCCACTGTCGATGGCTTGCCAGACCGCATCGCCTTCCAGGCACTGGACCGACTTCACTCCGGTTTCGCCGCCGACGCGTCGTTCGAGCATGCACTGGAGCGTTTCGAGCGCGTGGAAGAGGTAAATTTCCGGCACGCCTCGGTCGAAGCCGAAAGTCACGACCGCTTCGGTGAAAGGCGTGTTGAGCGGCGGTTCGATCTCCGGCGCCCGCCATGTCACCGGAAGCGAAGAACCGGCCATGAGGCCAAATCCCATTTCCTTAGCGGTGGCCACCATCTTGGCCGCCAAACGATGGTCGTACGACAAATGTTTGTCCACGAAGATCGGGGCCACCCGGCCACTCTGGCGGAACACCTCCACGATCCGGGCGAACATTTCGTACCGAGGGTACAACACTTGCTGGAAGTCGTTCACCGGATAGTCGCCGTGTTCGATGACCAGCAGGACGGCGTCGACATCCAGGTTTTTGGGGCCTCCGAGGGCGGCTTCGACCGAGCCACACACTTCGACGCCATAGCGTTTTCCATACTCGCGTCCCAAGTCCTCCGCAGGCGTTTGGTCGTTGTACATCCGCGTCAGCTTGAGTCGCGGTTGGTGATGGAAACCGTTGCGTTGATAGCCGTGGATCACGCGTCCGCAAAGGTGGTAGGCGTGCGAACGGAGCCGGTAGATCGAGTTGATCGCCGCGACTCGCAGCGGCCGCTTCGCCTCGCCACTCGCGCTTGTCGCGCCTGCCGCGCCTGTCGCGCCTGTCGCGCCTGCCGCGCCACTCGCGCCTGCCGCGCCTGTCGCGCTGGCCGCGCTCTTCGCGCCTTGTTCGCTCGTCGAGCTCTTTGCACTCGTCGCACTTCCCTCGCCACTCGCGCTGGTTTCGCGGTTCAACCAACCGGCGAGCGTCCCGCCGACCGCGAACTGGCTTGCAGCTTTCAACCATTGACGGCGTTCGATCGAGGAAACGGTGTTGCGATGGCTCATGACTGTCGACTCCGTAGACTAGGGATTCCGTGGACTAGGGACTCCGTGGATCGTGGACTTCCTGGATCGTGGACTCCGTGAATCGTGGACTCCGTCTTGGATTCGTCCGCGATAGGCGACAAGCGTGGACGGTCCCTGTGGCAGCTAACACGTGGCATCTGATACTCTGGGACGGAAGTGTAACGTGTGTGTCATTTCCCCGAACAGTTCCAGACCGCTCCAGAGGCGCGACAACCCCGCATGCGCATCGGCATTTTCGCGGATACCCACGATCACGTGGCCCACATACGGCTGGCCGTCGAACGCTTCAATCGCGAAGCGTGCGAGTGTGTGCTGTTCGCTGGCGATTTGGTGTCGCCGATCGCGGTTCGTCCGCTCCGCGCGTTGGCTTGCCCCTTGATTGGATGTTTTGGGGACAACGAGGGTAACAAGGTGGGGATCTTGAGCGGTATGAGCTTGGTCAGCAAACTGTTCGCCGATCCGCCCGTGGCGTACCAAGCCGCCGATGGGACGAGATTCCTCATCGCGCACACCAAGCGGCAGATCCTCGCCGCTGAGCAACCGTTCGACATCGCCGTTTACGCGCACACCCACAAGCCGCGGATTCATCGCGATGAGCAGCAACGGCTGTTCCTCAATCCGGGCGAGACCAGTGGCTGGTCGTTCGGCAAGCCAACACTCATGTTGCTCGAAACCCGCGACCAGTCCGTGGAACTGGTGACGCTCGCCTGAATGGTTGTTGTTCGCCGTATCCGTTCGCCATACACGCAACCTTGTACACTCGCCTCATCGCAGTCTCTCCGGTGGCTTCTCCCATGATGTTCAGCAGAAGTATGCGGTCGTTCTCCTTTCGCGCTAGCCTGCTTGGTCCGTCCCTCGGCAGCGTTGTGACGGCCTGTCTACTGACCGCCTGCGGGGACGGTGGTGCAGCGAAGTCGAGCCCCACGCCCGTGGCGAATGTCGCGGCTGGTAATGTCGCCGCTGGTGTCGTCGCGGGTGATGTCTCCGCTGCTGATGTGGAACGCATGGCTGCGGAGATCGTGGAAGCGGGCGGCAAGGTGGAGCGGTCGAAGGGCGGTTCGAGCCAAGGCACGCCGGCGGCGGCCGGTCTGGTGGGCATCACGCTCTCGAAAACCATGGCGACGGATGCGGACGTTGCCGGTTGGATCGCCCGGTCACCGTTGCTCGAAACGCTTGATCTCTCTGGATGTGGTGCGGCCGGTCCGCAAACTTGGGCGGCCGTGGCTCGCAGTGCGCGGCTGCGCCGTCTGCGGCTCAACGACACGACGCTGGACGATGCCAGCTTGGCGTTGATGTCGGGCCTTGAGCAGTTGGAGCAGTGCGAACTGCAGCGGTGTCCGCAACTGACCGTGGCCGGCGTGGAAAAGCTCGGGACATGGCCGCGACTCCGTGACGTGAAGCTTGGCGGCGCGGGTATGGGCAACGACGTTGTGGCCGCGCTCGCCCGTTGCTCGGGACTCCGCGTGGTTGGTCTGGACGACACGGCGGTCACCGACGTGGCGGCATTGGCGCCGCTGAAGGACCTGCAGCGGTTGTCGTTGGTTCGAGCGGCCGTGACCGACGAGGGTTTAGAAAGTCTCGGCAAACTGCCCGAACTGCGTCATCTACGGCTCAGGGGCACGAAGATCACCGATCGTGGCTTGGCGGCGGTCGCTCGATGCCAGCGATTGGCGACCTTGGATCTGAGCGAAACGGTCGTGGGCGACGACGGTGTCGCTCAACTGGCGACTCTGGCGGAACTGGAAGATGTCAATTTTTGGAAGACTCGTATCGGCGATGCCGGCTTGGCCCATGCGCTGGGTTGGAAACGTCTCCGGCGCCTGAATTTGGACGATGACGTAGCGCTCACGGATGCGGGGCTTGTTCCGCTGGCGCAGCTTGCGGATCTCGAGTTTTTGCATCTTGGCAACACGCAGCTGACGGACGACGGATTGCGGGCCTTTTCGCGTGTAAAGGGGCTGCGCGAGCTGATTGTGACCGAGTGTCCGAAGGTGACGGCCGCGGGGATTCGCGAACTGCGGGCAGCGCTTCCAGAGGCGACGATTCGGGAGTGATTCCGAGGTTTTCCGCAGACGGTCCATCCGGACGACGGCGCGCGGCGATTCGCGACCCAAAATGAAGCGGCGCGCGGGTTCGCGCGCGGTGTTGCGGGATCAGGGGGGGAAAAGCTAAGCTTGCGATCGCTCGGCGAGGGTTTTCTGGACGGGAAAAGGAGTTCGTTCTGTGCTAGTGGCTGCTACGACGGAGTGTTTCGACAATTGCTCGCTGCCCGAAGCTATCGATCGCCTGCTGGAACTCGAGTATTCCAGCGTCGAGATCGCCTTGCATGAAGACGGGACTCAACTGAAGCCGTCGGAAGTGCTGACCGATTTCGAGCGCGCGTTGAAACTTTGCCGAAACACACGGCGGCTCGATGTGATCGCCTACAGCTTGCGGATCGCGGCGGAGGGCGAACGCTTTTACCAGGAGTTTTCCGCCTGCTGCAAACTCGCCAAAGCGACCAAAGTCGTCACGGTCACCGTGCCATCGGCCGAATTGGGCACGCCGTTCAACGAGGAAGTTGAACGCTTGCGACGGCTCGTGGGCATCGCCCAGGTCGAAGGCGTGCGTGTTGGCTTGAAGAGCCAAGTGGGGCGGCAATCGCAAGATCCCGACACGGTGCAAGTGCTGTGCGATAACGTGCCCGGACTCGGCGTCACCCTCGACCCCAGCCACTACATCTGCGGGCCCTGCTCCAACCGCAGCTACGACAAGCTGTTCAAGTACGTCTACCACGTGCATCTGCGCGACACGAGCAAGAAACAGTTGCAGGTCCGAGTGGGCCAGGGCGAAATCGAATACGGTCGCTTGATCAACCAGCTACAAAAGGTGAAGTACACGCGGGCCTTGAGCGTGAACATTGCGGAAATGCCTGGCGTTGACCATGCCGGCGAACTGCGCAAACTGCGGTTGCTGCTGGAAACGCTTCTGTAACTGGTTGACGCCCCTGGCGAATTCGTAATCCGTCGCGGCCATTTGCCGTTGCTTCCGGGTCACGCAGCGCCTAGGCTGGCGAACCTGGAAACGGAACTCTTTTGCCATGCAGCGGCTCATCGCCATCCTTCTGATCCCGATCTGCGCTGTGGGACCCTTGTTTTGTTCCCACGCGGATTTGTGCGGGGACGCGAATTGCGCCACGCATCGCTGCGATTTTCATTCGCATGATTCGCATGATTCGCATTCGAGCGATTCGCATTCGCATGATTCGCATGCGAATGATCCTCATGCAACCGATTCCGATTGCCCGGGGCATTCCGCGACCGCCAAGTCCACCGACCGCGTCGCCGCCCGCCGTGAGCGGTCGAATCGAGGTGGCCACGCCGCCCACTCGGCTCGCCCGCACATCCATTTGGCAGGTAAGCACAGTCATCAGCACGGTCATGCGCACGGTCATGCGCACGGTCAAGCGCACGAGCATCAGTACGGTCATGACCACGAGTTCCAGCACGCGCACGAGGGGGACGGGGACGACGCCTATTACTTTCCCTGTGGCGCGTGCGGCAATCGGGGCGTTCAAGCCAAACGAGTGGCTGGCATCGAGGCCCCTGTCGCGTGTGGACTAGCCACCTTGGCGATCGCGCCGCGCTGTTTCTCTGTTGAAGCGCAGGGCATCCAACGGGCCGACGATGGCGGCCCGCCACTCTATCTACGAGTCTCCCGCCTTCGGATTTGAACCGAGGCCTTCTGAGTCGTGGCCTCGGCTGTCTCTGGGGTAGCCAGCGCGGCTCGGGCCGCGAACCCTGGCCGTGTTGATCGTCGGTTGCCCGACGCGTCGCACTACGTTCCCTGGAATTGAGCAGGCACCGTGGTGGCGTTCGAGTGGACCGTATCTGTCCGAAAACGGGAGAGAGACTGATGTTCGTATCGCAGCGTTCGCGGCCCATCGTGCGACTGGTCGCGTGGGTCAGTGGATTGGCGTTGGCGGGCGGCGGTGCCGTCGCCGCGCATGGAATCCACCAGCGTTGGTGGCCGGTCTCGATGACGATGACGCCGACCACAGCGACGATCATGACGCCGACCACAGCGACGACGAAAGCTTCGTTCGCCAGTTCGGCGGAGAACCCTGGGGCTGGCGCGGCGAAGGCCGTTAAACCGCAAGTGTTATCGCTGAGTCCGCAGGCGCGTAAGAACCTGGGACTGGTCGCCAAGCCGGCGCGATTGCAGTCATTTTGGCGATCGGTCTTGATTCCCGGAGAGGTCGCGGATCGCCCCGGGTTCTCGGATCGCGGTGTGACCTCGCCGGCGGTTGGCGTGGTGTCGCGTATCCATGCTTTCCCGGGAGACACGGTACGTGCCGGCCAACGACTGTTCACCTTGCGGGTGTTTAGCGAGTACTTGCAGAACACGCAGTCCGAGCTCTTCCGGGCGACACGGGAGACCGAACTGACCCAGGAGCAAATCCAACGGCTCTCGGACGTCGCGAAAAGCGGCGCGATCGCCGAGGCGAAGATCATTGAACTTCGGAACCATTTGCGTCGGCAGAGCGCGCTGATGCAGGCATGTCGGCAAGATCTGTTGACCCGCGGACTCAGTCCTGAACAAATCGAGCGGGTCACGCAGGGCGAATTTGTTTCCACGATCGAAGTGACGGCGCCGCCCGCGATGGAGTCGACGAGCGACGGCTCCTCTGATGCGCCAACGGCCCCCCGTGGCACCGCCGCCGCAACGGCTGCCGCGACGGCTGCCGCAACGGCTGCCACGGCGCTCGAAGTGGAAGCGTTGGCCGTGGAGTTGGGACAGCAGGTGCAAGCCGGTCAACTGCTCGCCAAGCTCTCCAATCACCAGGCGTTGTTCGTGGTCGGCCACGCGTTCAAGCAGGAGGCGGCGTTCCTGGAACGGGCTGCCGCCGAACGCCGGCCGATCACTGTGGAATTCGCGGAGGACAACGACACCGACTGGCCCGAACTTGATCAAGTCCTCGAGATCCGTCATCTCTCGAATGCGATCGATCCCATGAGCCGCACGTTCGACGTGTTCATTCCGCTGGCCAACCAGTCGCGCGGCTACACGAAGGACGGCGAATCGTTTCTGGTTTGGCGTTTTCGGCCCGGGCAGCGGGCCCGGCTTCACGTGCCTGTCGAACAGTATCAAGACATCTTTGTGTTGCCCGCGGCGGCGGTGGTCCGCGAAGGCCCCGAGGCGTTCGTCTTTCGCCAAAACGGGGATCTCTTCGATCGTCGGCCGGTTCAAATCGTGCATGAGGACCGACGCGTGGCGGTGATCGCCAACGACGGCAGCGTCACGCCGGGCATGTACCTGGCTCAAAGCGCGGCCGCCTCGTTGAACCGTGTCCTGAAAGCCCAACAGGCGGGCGGCGAACAGCCTGGGTTGCATGTCCACGCCGATGGCTCGGTTCACGCCGCTCACTAACCGGGAACTTCGCCATGCTCGACGCTGTCATTCGCCTATCGCTCCGCTACCGTTCGCTCGTTGTCGTTTCCTGCCTGATCCTGCTGGTCTACGGCACGTATCTGGGAACGCAACTGCCGATCGATGTTTTCCCCGACCTGGATCGGCCGCGAGTCATCCTGCTCACCGAATGCCCCGGCCTCGCCACCGAGGAAGTGGAAACACTCATCACGCAACCGATCGAGACGGCATTGCTCGGCGCCAGCGGCATCCAAGCCGTCCGCAGCCAAACCACCGCCGGCTTGAATGTCGTCTACGTGGAATTCGACTGGTCGACGGAAACTCGCGCCGCGCGACAAACCGTCCAAGAGCGGCTCGCCACGCTCGAAGGCATTCTGCCGGAAGGCATTCGCCCTCAACTCGCCCCGCCAGCCTCCATCATGGGCCAAATCGTCATTGCCGGTGTCTATCGGCAAACGGGACCTACCGGCGGCACGCTGGCCCCAATGGGCACAACCGGACTCGTTGCCGAATGGGTCGAACCAACCGGTCAGCCACCACAAGTCCTCGTGTGGAAGGCCACCGACCGGCGCCGCCCCGAGTCGTGGGAGCCCGTGAAGATCGAGTCCGTTCAATGGCCGGCTCGCGAACCAGCTCGAACACACACCGCCAGCCTCCGCACCACCGATCGAAACGCGGACAGCCATCCCCAACAGACCGCAGACAGCGGCTCGGAAAACAACGCTTCCACGATCCCAGGCACGAATACGGCCCCAATCGCGGCAACGATCCCAGAGGCGAACCCACAGCGCGACACAAACCGCGACCCACAGCGCGACACAAACCGCGACCCGCAGCGCGACACAAACCGTGACACGGATCGTGATAAAGAAAGTGACACGGACCGCGATGCGGCTGGCGACACGGGCCGTGACACAAACCGCGATGCCGAGCGACGCTTGGAACGGGACAGAGATGGTCGTTCGCACGCGCCCGTCACGGTGGTGATTCGGCTCGAAGGCCATGCGCACACCGTGGTCTTTCCCACCGAGGAACAACAGCGCATCGAACTGCGCACCACGGCCGACTGGATCATTCGTCCCCGTTTGCTGAAGACGACGGGGGTCGCCGAGGTGTTTTTGCAGGGCGGCGGCCGCAAACAGTATCAAATCCTGGTGGATCCGGCGGCGCTATTGGAATACGACGTCACTTTGCAGGATGTCGAGCGGGCGTTGCGGGAGAGCAACATCAACACCAGTGGCGGTTTCGCGGTGACCGGCGAAACCGAGCGGCCGATCCGCATCCTGGGGCGACTCGGACCCGATTCGCGGGTCGTTCGGGAGGATCTCGGCAAAATCCCGGTGCGAGTTCACCGCGAACGACCGGTGTTGCTCAATCAGGTGGCGAGCGTCTCGGAGGGGAGCCAAGTCCAGCGGGGCGACGGCGGGATCAATGGCCTGCCCGGTGTCGTCTTCACGATCGTCAAGCAACCGCACGTGGATACCCGCCACTTGACCGACGCGATCGAAGCGGCGTTCACGGAAGTCGAGTCGACCCTGCCGCCCGATCTGGTCATCAACAGCGAGCTGTTTCGGCTCAAGAACTTTATCGATCGCGGCATTTTCAACGTCGCGGAGGCGTTAGTCATCGGAGCCGCGTTAGTGATTGTCGTGCTCTTTCTATTCCTGCTGAACTTTCGCACGACGTTCATCACGTTGACCGCGATTCCGATGTCGCTCGTGATCACCACGTTGATGTTCCGCATGATTGGCTGGTTCACCGCGACGCAGCTCTCGATCAACGTGATGACGCTGGGCGGCATTGCCGTGGCGATGGGGGAACTGGTCGACGACGCGATCGTCGATGTCGAGAACATCTTTCGACGGCTCAAGGAAAACCACGCTCGCCGTCAGCCGCTGTCGCCGCTTGTGGTCGTCTATCAGGCGAGTCGCGAGATTCGCAGCGCGATTGTGTTCGGCACGGCCGTCGTCATCCTGGTGTTCTTGCCGCTGTTTGCCCTAACCGGGGTGGAGGGAAGGCTCTTCGCGCCGCTGGGCGTGGCCTACATCGTTTCGATCCTTGCGTCATTGCTGGTGTCTTTGACGGTGACCCCGGTGCTCTCTTTCTACCTGCTGCCGCGATCACGAGCGACTCATCGCGAACACGATGGACGGCTCTTGCGCGGATTGAAATGGGTTGCCACGTATTTCATCCGCTTCAGCATGGCGTATCCCAGGTTGCTGCTGGCCGCCACTTGGATCGGCGTGCTCGCGGCCGGATGGCAGTTCGCAACCCTGGGAAGGGATTTCTTGCCGCCGTTCGACGAAGGCAGTGTGCAGATCAACGCGACACTGCCGCCCGGCTCGTCGCTGGAGGCGTCGTCCCGAATCGCCCAGGCCATCGATGCTCGGCTCCGCGAACTGCAACGCACCGACAGCCGTCCAAGCGGCGAAATTTTGCATTTCGTCCGCCGCACCGGCCGCGCCCAGATGGACGAGCACGCGATGCCAGTGAGCAGCAGCGAGTACATCGTTAGCATCAATCCCGAGTGCGGGCGGCGGCGGGAGGTAATCCTCGAAGAACTGCTGGATCGCCTGCGCGACGAGGCTCCCGGAGTGGATATCGAGGTCGAACAGCCGCTGGCCCACCTGATCAGCCACATGGTGTCCGGCGTGTACGCGCAGATCGCCGTCAAGATCCACGGCGACGACCTCGACACTTTGCAGCGACTGGCGGACGAAGTAAAAACCGAACTGCAAAGCGTGCCGGGACTTACACCGCCCGTGGTCGAACCGATCCGCCAAACGGCCGAACTGCACATCCGTCTCAGACCGGACGATTTGGCGTTCCATGGGGTGACTCGAGCGCACGTCGCCAACCTGTTGCAAACCGCGTTGCAAGGCCAAGTCGTTTCGGAAGTCCTTGAGGGCCAACGCCGCTTCGGCCTGCTCGTCCGGCTGGAAGAAGGCTATCGCACCGATTACTCGAATCTCGGCCGCTTGCGGATCGACCTGCCGGGTGGGCAGCGGCAGGTTGAACTGCGCGAACTGGCTGATATCGGCGAAGGTACCGGCCCCAACGCCATCTATCGCGAAAACGCTCGCCGGCGAATTGTCATCCGCTGCAACACGCGCGATCGCGATTTGGCGAGCGCCGTCGCCGAAATACGGCAACAGTTGCAACGCCGCATCCAATGGCCATCCGGCTATTTCGTGGAATTCGGCGGCCAATTCGAAAGCCAACAGCGGGCGACCCAACTGATGGCGCTGCTGACCGGCATCGCGGTGGCCGGCATGTTCATGGTCTTGCTGCTGCTATTTCCCTCCGTACGCATCGCGCTACAGATTCTCAACGCGCTTCCGACCGCCTTTATCGGTGGCGTTCTGGCGATTGTCGTCACTGGCCAGGACATCACGGTGGCGAGCCTCGTCGGGTTCATTTCGCTCGGCGGTATCGCTGTGAGAAACGGCATTTTGCTGGTAACGCACTACTTCCATCTGATGAAGGAGGAAGGAGAGCGATTCAGCCAGTCGATGATCCTGCGCGGCAGTTTGGAGCGTCTCGCGCCTGTGCTCATGACGGCGCTGACGGCGGGTATCGGGCTGATTCCGTTGGTCGTTGGCGGCCAAGAGCCTGGGCGGGAGATTCTCTACCCGGTCGCCACCGTGATTCTGGGCGGACTGGTGACATCGACCTTTTGCGAGTTCCTCATCCACCCCGGATTGTTCTGGAAATTCAGCGGCCAGGATGCCGAGCGACTCGCGAAACGCCAGTCCGACGAAGAACAGTTGGAGTTCTCGGGCAGCATGGAGCGGAAATCGCGTTAAAGCCGTACTGCGACGGACAAACTCGAGGAACGGACAGGTGCGGATAGACGACATGCGCGTTTGCTCGACGGATACCTAAATCCTTTTTTGGCCTGTGCTTGATTGGATAGACGACGATAGATGTCGAATGGGACTTACCCTGTTTACGAACACAGAAAAAGATTCAGGTCGGATATAAATACCGAGTTGGAGACAGCGATAGATATAAAAACGATTGACGACTGGAAATCGGCAGGGCTTGATGCCGTACACGGAAGGCCGTCACCACGTTTCACTTGGCGACACGATGCGCGGTGAGTCAGTTATGGAAATGGATGGCAGTGAATGCGAGCCGGCCACGGTGGCCGGCTCGGGAAAACAATCGGATGCAGGGAGTTCGAGAATGGTTCGAAGTTGGACAAACCTGGTGCTCGTGGTAGCGGTCGTTGGTTTGTGCGGCAGTGGTTGCCAGCGGCAGTCCGGGGTGCCGGCGAACTCCGCGGCTTCGTCATCGGGGCAGGCCGGCGAACATAGCCATGCTGACGGTCACGACCACGCGGATGACCATGCGCATGGCCATGCGCACGAGCACGCGCAGGCGGCTGAGCGGAAAGGCAATGGGGCTAGCGAGGGTCAACACGGCGCGGGGCATGTTCATGCGGCGGGGCCGCACGGCGGCATCGTTGCCGATTGGGGTGGCGGCAAATTCCATGTGGAATTGACGATCGACCACGCGACGCAAGAAGCGACCGTCTATGTGCTGGGGAGCGACGAAAAGACGCCGATGCCTGTGCAAACCGCGGACGGCTCGCTGCTGTTGACGATCAACGAGCCGGCGTTTCAAGTGTCGCTGAAGCCCGCGCCGCTGGCCGGAGAATCGAGCAGTCGCGCGTCGCGGTACAAGGCGACGCACGACCAGTTGGCTGTGAAACGCCGACTGGCCGGCTCCATTGGTGCCGAAGTGGACGGCACACCCTACGCAGGCGACTTCGAACAATAACGCGAATTTTGGGGTTCGCAGAAGAAAATCGCTCGCGAATTCCAAGCGGGAAACGCGAGTTTTTGGGGAATTGGAAATCGGAGGCACGGCCTTCAAGCAAGCGAGGCGTTCCATTCGATACCGTCGGACCGCGTCGCGTTGCCCGGTGTAGCGTAACGCAAGTCAGCTCCCGTGACGGCGACCTCGTCCTCTTTGTACGACGGACATCTCGTCCGTTCGGTACGACGGCCATTTCGTCCTCTTTGTACGACGGACATCTTGTCCGTCGAAGACACGGCGAAGGCGTTACCGCTCGCCGGCACAACGCCACACGCGGCGGCTATCGCACTTCCCGCTCGAACCACGTCAGCTCCAGCGGCGACGGACAAGATGTCCGTCGTACCAGAGGAGGTTCACCTCGATCGCAGCCCACTCGGCAACGCCAGCACCGCCTACCTCGTTTACCGCCGAGCCGTAGGCGACGGCCGGTACTCCAAACCGCAATCGCGACGCAGTGTCGAATTCCGCTTCTAGCGGCGAAGGACACGATGTCCGTCGTACCAGAGCGATTAGAGAGCGATTAGTGCCTGGCACTGATTGGTTTGCTCAGCACCGATTGGCTGGCCGGCCCGGCCGTCGCCTGCGGCTCGGCGGTAAACGAGGTGGATTGGGCAAGTACGGTTGTTGGCAGGGCGATCAGTGCCTGGCACTGATTGGCCTGCTTGGCACCGATTGCTTGGCATGCCCGGCCGTCGCCTACGGCTCGGCGGTAAACGAGGTGGATTGGGCAAGCACGGTTGTTGGCAGGGCGATCAGTGCTTGGCACTGATTGGTTGGCATGCCCGGCCGTCGCCTACGGCTCGGCGGTAAACGAGGTGGATTGGGCAAG
>CAIXSC010000395.1 GCA_903921945.1 uncultured Planctomycetaceae bacterium | reverse complement strand
CTTCGCCCTGCGCGGTTGCCAGCTCGCCGCTTCTCGAGGTTTTCCCAGGAACTGGCTTCCACTGCCGTCCAAGTGTCAATCATGGCCAGCCGGAAAACGGCTTGCGCGATGCTTGTCCCGCACGGTTTGGCCCGCTTCTAGACGGCGAATACGAGGCGGAAAATCGGGAAAACAGGGCCGAAGCGCGACGCGCCGGCTGCTGTCGACGTGGGGACTTGGCGGAAATCCTGGCGACATTTTTCCAAGTTCCGGTTATTCTAGGCTCTTAGTTTCGCGCGGCCGCAGCGCGGCGTCTGAACGGCAACGCGAGGGACTCGCGGTGGTTCGGCGTCCCGCAACCTCCAGCCGGCAATCCGGTGAAGACACCGCGCGGCGAGAAAGGATTGGCGCATGACCTCGTATCGCTCCCCGTTCGCTCGATCGGTCGAACGGCTGGCTGGTTTCGCTGGCGGTTTTTCGTTCCCGCGTCTCGATCGGCCCGAACCGGCCCGCGTCGCGAACTGCGGCTTCACGAACTGCGGCTTCACGAACTGCGGCTTCACGAGCTGCGGCTTCACGGCCTTCTGCGTCGCGGTCTACTGCGTCGCGACCTTTTGGGGAGCCGCGGGTGTTCCGGTTGTTTTTGCCCAAGCCCGCGGGGACGCGAATGTCGTGGCCGCCTTTCGTGCGGCGCCCCGCGAACTGTCCTTGCGGCTGACGCGGGCCAAGAAGGCGATCGAGGACGAGCAATACGCCGACGCCGTCGCGGAGCTCGGTCGGCTGCTCGCCGAACTGGACCGGGCGGTCGCTGAGGGCGGCGAGGCGGCGGGGGCCGAAGCGGCCGGCAACGACGCGCCCCAGGATTACTTCATCGGTTCGCGGAATGAGCAGGGGACGCACGTCAGCCTGAAGAGCGAAGTGCAGCGGTTGATCGGAGCGATGCCCGCCCAAGGCCGCGAATGGTTTGAATTGCAGTTCGGGCCCGAAGCGCGGCGAATGCTCAATCAAGCGATTGAATCGGGCGATGGCGGCCTGCTGACTTCGGTGTCGCGCCGGTTCTTTCACACCAAGGCCGGCTACGAGGCCACGTTGCTGCTCGGCCGCTACTACATGGATCAAGGACAACCGCTGGCCGCCGCGCTCGTGCTGCGCCGGCTCGCGGAATCGCCAGCCGCCGGTAGCTTCGAGCCCGAATTGTCCCTGTTGGCGGCGACTTGCTGGATTCAAGCCAACCAGCCGCAGCGCGCCCAAACGATCCTCGGCGCGTTGGCGAAAACGGCCGCCGGGGCTGCCCTCCAAGTCGGCGGCAAACCGCTGGAACTTCCGGCTGATGAACGCTTGGCCCGCGAGCGGCTCGAAGCGCTGCTCGCCCTCCGCATCCGCGACGGTGGCGGACCGCTGGCTCAATGGATCCTGTACCGCGGCGATGCCGCGCGGACGGCCCGCGTTTCCGCCGACGCCCCGCTGCGCAATCCGCGTTGGCGAGTACCAACCATCAACAATCCCAACGATGAACGGCTCGCGGAGAAGTTCGCCAAAGACATGTCGATGCAGGGAGTTCCGCCGCTTCCCAGCCTCCAGCCGCTGGCCGTGAATGACTTCGTTCTGATGCGAACCGCCGAAGGGCTCTTGGGCGTCGATGTCCGAACCGGCAAACGCGTTTGGCCTTATCCGTGGGACGAAGCCGATCCGGCTCGGGTTGTGCCGGCGAACCGCAACAACATGGCCTCGCGGCAACGGGTCAGTCGCGAAACGGAACTGAAACAACGGCTCTTTGACGACGCCGCGTTCGGTCAAATCAGCAGCGATGGCGACGCGGTCTATTTCTTGCACGAACTGCCGTACGCCAGCACGAATCCACAGCAGATCATGATGCAAATGCAAGTCCGCGGTATGAACGGCCGCGGTCCCGGGGCCCAAGGGAATCAACTCGTGGCGCTCGATACACGCCGCGAAGGAAAATTCCTCTGGAGCATCGGCGACGGAAAGGGTGCGGCCGGCGATGATCCCCGGCTTGCCGACGCGTTCTTTCTCGGGCCGCCGCTGCCCGTTCAGGGGAAACTGTTCGTCCTGATGGAAATGAATGCCGAAGTGTGCGTCGCGGCGGTCGATCCAAAAACCGGTAAGCTCGAATGGCAGCAGCAGCTTGTCCAGCTGGAATCGCGAACCATCAACGTCGACGCCAATCGCCGGCTCGCCGGTTCATGCCCGTCGTTCGCCGACGGCGTGCTTGTCTGTCCCACGTCAGCCGGCGCGGTTGTGGCCGTGGACATCGCGAACCGTTCGTTGCTCTGGGGATTCCAGTACAGCCAGTCGTCGAACGACGCGCCGCAGAACGGCGTGTTTTTCCCGCGCAACGTCCAGTTCGCTCAGGTGAAAACGCTCGGTCAACGTTGGAACGACGCAACGGTCACGATTGACGACGGCCGCGTGCTCGTCACGCCGATTGAATCGAACGAGATGTACTGCCTCGATCTGCTCACCGGTAAACTGCTGTGGCCCGCTCAGAAGCGGAACGACCTGCTGTTTGTCGCGGGCGTGCAGCGTGGTAAGGCGGTGTTTGTCGGAAAGAACAACCTTGTCGCGGTGCAGATGAGCGACGGCAAACCGGCCTGGGCGAATCCGCTGGAGATCCCTGAAAAGGCCTTGCCAAGCGGCCGCGGCGTCCATGCCGGCGCCTTTTACTATCTGCCCACGACGGCGCAGCAACTGCTCAAGATCGATCTCGAAGCGGGGAAGATTGTCGAGTCGATCCGCACGAGCGAGATGCTCGGCAATCTCATTTGCTATCGCGATGAAATCATCTCGCATGGCATTGGCGGACTGGCCGTGTTCCCCATGGTGGGCCCCTTGCGGGATCGGGTCGCCAACAAGTTGATGAATTCCCCGGGCGACCCTTGGGCCCTTGGGGCCATGGCTGAGCTCAAAGCCCATGCCGGCGAGTACGGCGACGCGATCGCGTTGCTTCGGGAAGCCCGTGCCAAAAATCCTGACGACCAGTATCTACGCGGGCTGCTGGTGCAAAACCTGATGAACGCGCTGCGGGACGATTTCGCCAAGTACCGCAACTTGGCCGATGAACTCGATTCTTTGGTCGATCAGCCGGCCGAACGCGAAAAGTTTTTGCAATTGGTGGCCCGCGGATTGCGGAGCACGGGCGACGCCGCCAGCGCGTTCGAGATTCTGATGAAGCTGAACGATTTGGCCGCTCAACGCCGACCCGATTCGACGGGTAGCACGGAGGCTGTCTCCGCTCGCCACGCGGTCCGTCGCGATCGTTTAGTGGCGGCGGAACTCGGGGTGCTCTATCGCGACGCCAGCGACGCTGACCGCCAACGGTTCGACGTGGCGATCTCCGATCGCCGCGATGCCGTGCTGCGACTCGACAATGTCCCGGCTCTGCGGCAGTTTTCGAGCAACTTCGCTTTTCATCCGGCCTCCCGCACCGTTCGCTTGCGGTTGGCACGCAAACTCACGGCCGCCCAGTCCTACCTGGAAGCCGAACTTGTGCTCGCCGCCTTGGAACGCGATCCGGATCCGGCGATCGCCGGCGCCGCCCTCGCCGCGACCGCCGAGCTTCTTCAGGCCAGTCGTCAGTTTGAACTGGCGGCCAACTACCACGCGCGACTGGCGTCGCAGTTCGCCTCCGTCCCGTGCTTGGACGGCAAGTCGGGCAAAGAGCTCGCCGACGCTTTCGGTGCCGCCGCCGACACGAAGCCGGCCTGGGATCGGGCCGTCAACGGGTGGCCGTACGGCAAAGTCGTGGTGGAGGAAAAGGAGAATAATGGCCTGCAAAACGCGAACTATGGTCGCGCCTCGTTCGCCACCTTCCGCGAGACGGCCGGCGCCTTCTCGCCCGGCACCACGCTTGTCTTCGACCAGCAAAAGAACTACTCGCTCGTGTGCCGCGACGGCCTGGGCAATGAAACCTTCCGCTCGACTTTGATTCGGCCGGACGGCGGCTTCTCGCCCTACTATTTCGGAGTCCCCCAGTCGATCCACGCCCGCGCTATCGGGCAACTCGTCTGCGTTCACATGGGTACGGAAGTCGTCGCCTTCAGCACCATTCCCTCCGCCGACAAGGCGGAGGGCGGCATTCGCTGGCGAGTGGAAACGGTAACCCGGCTGGGCGACAACGATCAAAACGTTCGAACCCGTGTCCGCATGAATAGCTCGGCTTGGGGCGGCATGCGAGCCACCGTGAGCGACAACGCCGACCGGCCCATCAGTCCGCTTGGACCGGTGCTCGCCAACGGTGTCTTCGTCATGAAGCAAAGCGAACTCATGTGCCTTGATCCACTCTCCGGCGAGGTCATCTGGAATCGGCTCGACATGCCGGCGGGCAGCGAGCTGTTCGGCGACGAGGAACTGTTGATTGTCGCGCCGCTGGATGGCAAAGAGTTCATTGTGCTCAGCGCGTTCGATGGCCGGGAAATCGCCCGGCGCCCGATCGCGGCCGGCGAACAGCGTTGGGCGACGAACGGCCGCCGCGTGCTAGCCTGGACCGGCGGAGATGGCAAACGCGATGTGCGTCTGTACGACGTCCTGACCGGCAAAACGCTCTACCAAGGCGAATTCGCCGCCGGCAGCCGGGGAGCGTTGTTCCACGACCGCGTCATGGCCGCCGTTCAGCCTGATGGCCAAATGCGAATGGTGTCGCTGATCGATGGCCAACTGATCGCCGACCAGAAGTTGGACGCCGAGCCTTCCCTGAACGCGATTGTTTTCCAGGAGACGGCGGAAGGCTACCTGCTCGCGGTGATTGGTCCGCCCAAAACCAACATGCCTGTTCAAACCGACGTCGTCGGCGGCTCCGCCAACAGTCAAATGATCCATGGTAAGGTCTATTTGTTCGACCGCGCCTCGGGTAAGCCGCGATGGGAAGTGCCCGCGACGATCGAGCACTTTGGATTGTTGATGGAACAGCCCACGCAAAGTCCGCTTTTGGTGTTCATGCGAAAGGGCGGCCGCAACGCCCAGCAATCGGCGTTGCTTGTTCTCGACAAACGCGACGGTCGCATCGTCTTCCAGAAAGAAGATGTTCCCGTGGCGGCGAATTTCAGCGAAGTTGTCGCCAAACCGGATATGAACAAGCTGCTCGTCACCATGGGCGCTCGAAATTTCGAATTCACCATGACCAATATGCCCGCGCCACCGGCGCCGCCAGCGCAGGTCGGGGCCGCGTCGAGCAATCTGCAGATGCCTGGAGGTTCCGCCGCCGGAATTCTGAAATCGATCTTCAGCTCGTTCAGTCCGGCCGCGTCGGTGTCCCGCACTCGTGCTCAAGCCGCGCGAATCGCGGAAGCGGCCCGCGACGAAGCCCCGGCGCCCGGCTTGCCGCGTGAGTTGCCACCCCAGCAGCAAAAACCCTAGCCTGCGTGGGAGTGTCGACACAAGTTGATGGACGATGCCTTTCCTAAAGGCCATGAGAGTCTCGGTTCCGCAATGAAACTCCCTGAATCGCTGCGCGATTTTTTCGATGAGCGAGTCGCCCAGGTGATCGACTCGCTGCCAGATGACGTGCGGAGTGTGCTCGATCGCGTCCCGCTCCTGGTCGAGGATCGGCCTAGCAAGCGCGTCATGCGCGAGCTCGAAGCGAGCGATCCCGATGAAGTCCAGGGACTCTACACGCACCAGCCGCCAACGATCCATCTCTTTCGTCGCGGCTTGTTACTGACCGCCACCAATGTCGATCACCAGATCAAGGAGGAACGGCTCCGCGAGCAGATTCGCATCACGATCCTCCACGAGGTGGGCCATCATCGCGGAATGAATGAAGACGAAGTCGGCGAGCTCGGTTACGGCTGACTTGGACGGAATGGCCGACCGCGACGTAGCCTTCTCGGAGCAGACGGCTGGCGGCAACTCCGGCCCATCGGAACCGCGACCGCGCTCGCCCATCCCCGCGTTTTCTTCACGATCGGGCAAGCTGTGTCCGTCTTCCGTCTTCCGCCTTGCGTCTCTCGTTTGCCCACCGATTTCTGGAGCCGAACTCATTGGGTTCGCACCAGAAACAATTCGCGAATTGCACGCTGGAAACGCGAGCTTTTGGGGAAATCGAAAGGGGAGCTTCTGACTTTGAGCGTGGGACGCGAGAACGATCGCGATCGCCAACCTTGCGGAGGGGCGTTTCCGGTCTTCGAGGAATTTTCGTCGATCGATGAACTCTCCGAGCGAAACGCGGCGAAGAGGTTGGCATCTGTTCGCGTCAGAAAAAACGCCAGGTGAAGTGACGGCTCTGAGATTGGATTTCCGCGAACGCCTGCCGCGAAAAAAACAAGAAAAGTTCGGTTGGGTCGGCGGCCCGTGAAAGGTTGAGGGTGCGAGACCGGTAGCTCTTGAAGCAACGGTTGGCATGTACGCGTAACATTACGCGGCCGCCGATCGAATCGGTTCACTCACTTTTCGAACGGGAGAGTCTCCATATTCCGAGCTTTGATCGAGCGTTTTCCTTGGGCCGGTGTTCAGCGTTCCGCCGCGGTGAACGGCCGCGGGGATGCGGCGAGTGGCTGGCGTCGGAAGCGGGTCGACATGCCGAAACGGTCGGCCCCATCAACGCACCGGCGGTTGTCGCTGGGTGAGCGGCTTGAGGGACGCGCACTGATGGCGGCCGATTTCAATCGCGATGGTTACGAGGATTTGGTGGTCGGCGCGCCGTCAACCACGGTTTCCGGAAAAGCGAATGCGGGCGAGGTGGTGGTCACGTATGGCGCGAGGGGCGGCGCCTACGCCGCGGTTCAAGTGCTTTCCAAGCCGGTTCTCGGGCTCGTTCCAAGCGAGGACACCGGCGCGATTGTGGACCATGGCGCCGTCCAAGTGATGTACAGCAACGGTCGGGGACTCAGCACGGCGCGGGCCCTGCTCGTCCTCCAGTCGGCCTTTCCCGATCCGGTGGAAAGCGGCGATCGGTTTGGGTTCACGGT
>CAIXSC010000394.1 GCA_903921945.1 uncultured Planctomycetaceae bacterium | reverse complement strand
AGGAGAGTAACCGATGCCCTGGGGCCCCAAGCAAACTGTGCTCGTGCCCGTTGATTTCTCCCCCGAGTCTTTGGCGGCCGTTTCCACCGCGTTGGAAATCGCCGCCGATCCGAGAGGAGTCCACATCATCCACGTGCTCGTCGAGCTCTCGCCCGCCGAGCCGATCTTGATGTGGGAAGAGTACGAAAGCAGCAAGCGGAAGGAGGCAGCGCTCGCCGAGCTCGCGAAACGCTTGGCCGCCGCCGGGCTGCCGGATCTCAAACGCCACGTCTTCATCGGCGATCCCGGGCAAGAAATCGCGGCGTTCGCCGAACGCCTCCACGCCGACCTGATCGTGATTCCGTCGCATGGCCGCACTGGCATCCGACGGCTGTTGATCGGCTCGGTCGCGGAACGCGTTATCCGGCTTGCCCAGTGCCCAGTACTGGTAATGCGGCAGTGACACGGCGGCGATTCGCTTCCACCGCCCGCCGCTCGTGCGTTTCGTCCAGGCATTCGTAAAACACGTTCCGCTGTCGGGGCGTGTAGCCAAGTTCCTCGATGGCGGAGCGAATCTGATCGAGCGTGAGGAAGTGAACCGTGCCCGCCTCGGCCACGACGTTCTCCTCGATCATCAGGCTTCCCATGTCGTTGGCCCCGAACAGCAACGCCAACTGGCCGATCTTCAACCCTTGCGTCACCCAACTCGACTGAATGTTCGGAATGTTGTCGAGATACAGACGCGAAACGGCCTGCGTCCGCAAGTACTCGAATGGACTGGCTGGAGGCAGATGGGAGAGATCCGTGTGCTCCGGCTGGAAGGTCCAGCAGATGTACGCTGTGAAGCCGCCCGTCTCATCTTGCAATTGACGCACTCGCTCCAGGTGTTCGACACGTTCCTCCAACGTCTCAACGTGGCCGAACATCATCGTCACGCTGCTCTTGCCGCCCAGTTCATGCCAAACCCGCATGACGTTGAGCCAATCGTCGGTCATCACCTTGCCCCGCGTGATCGCCGCGCGAACGCGATCGACAAGGATCTCCGCTCCGCCACCGGGAATGCTGCCAAGTCCAGCCGCTCGGAGACGCTCCAGCACCACGCGAATCGGCAGCTTGCTGACCTTCGTGAAATGATGCAACTCGGGTGGACTAAACCCGTGGACGTTCACCTGCGGAAAACGGCTCTTGATATCTCCGAGCAGCTCTTCGTACCACTCCAACTTGAACTCGGGATGCAGACCGCCCTGCATGAGGATTTGGTCGCCACCGAGCGCCACCGTTTCCTCAATCTTCTGGAGCAGCTCCGTTCGCGGTAGCACGTAACCCTCGGGATCCTTCGGCTTGCGATAGAACGCGCAGAAGTCGCACACCGCCGTGCAGACATTCGTGTAATTGATGTTGCGATCGATGTTGTAGGTGCGAATCGGTTCGGGATGTAGACGTCGAGTCACGGCGTCGGCCGCTCGGCCTAACGCCGCCAAGTCCCGTGAACGCATGAGCGCCACGCCCTCTTCGGGAGACAACCGTTCGCCCGCGACCGCTTTCTCCAAAAGACTCGCCACCGAAGCGTCGCGTTGGGCAATCATGACTATCCCGTTCCCGCCGAATGCCGTGAAAAAAGTCGTCGACCAAAGCTCGCTGCGGCTCGCAAACTTTGGTTGTTGTAAACGTGGATCTCAGATCGTAGTGCAGCGGTGCTCGCCGTCGTTGTTTATCGTCCGCTGTGGATCGTCGCGGTTCGCCGTCGTTGTTTATCGTCCGCTGTGGATCGTCGTGGTTCGCCGTCGTTGTTTATCGTCCGCTGTGGATCGTCGTGGATCGCAGTCGTCGTTGGCCATCGTAGGCGGTCGTTGGCGGTCGCTGGGAAACGTCGTGATTCGCTGCTGTTCGCTTTGTTACCCGTTGTTTGCCGACCAGAAAAAAATGGTGATTCGCCTCGGCGTTACGATCATGTTGCCCCATCGTTGTGGCAACTGGGGAGACGTTCAATTCGAGGCCATGGCTCGCGGGCGGGGACGATCGGGCGGGGCAAGTCCGAGTGCGACGGCGTGTTGCCGGAACAGCTCAAGCCCGCGTCGCTCGCGTTCGCCCAGATAGAAGTGAAGATTGTCTCGGAAATAACGCAGGCACAGATCCTCGGGAAGACCGGCGTCGGCCGCCGATTCGCGAGCGACCTGCTGCATCTCGCGGACACCGGCGTCCCGCACCTCGGCCAGCACTGCCTCCAGTCGCTCGCATTCCACCTCTGGCCGAGCGACCCACATGGCGAACACGAAAGGCAGGCCCGACCAACGCGTCCACTCTTCCCCCAAATCCCATTCCGCGACAAACGGTTCGCGGGGCGGATGCATCGCGCGATCGCCAATCAGCAGGATGGCGTCGGCCTTGGTGTCCTGCGTTCCCGACCCGATGGGCAATCGTTCGAGTCGCGGTCGCAGATTGAATCGCTCGCGAAGCAGAATCCGCAGCAGCGACGCGCTCGTTCGCGAGCCTTCATCGAGTGCCAAGGTTTTGATGCTGGCAGGCGGCACGCGTGAGTACAATTTGACGCTCAGCACGGGCCCACGGCATGCAATGCAGGCATCCGACACGATCGTGTAGGCCGGATCCTGGAAGAACTCAATGCAGGGTATGAGGGCCACATCCAGTTGGCTCGTGGCCAAGCGGTCAGCCAACCGGCTTGGCAAATCGAACATCAAATCGATGTCGGGAGCCCGTTCGGCCAAACCATAGACCAGAGGCCGCGTGTTGAGATACGAAACGGCTCCGACACGCAGGCGTCTGTAAGTACCCATGGCGAGCCTCCTTCGGCTACGAACCTCCATCGGCTGACGGCAGGCTGATAATCCGCGGACCGATCGAACGCTTCTCGCGTAACCATCCGGATTTCGGATTATAAGTCGGCAAAAGGCACCGGCAAGGCCGCGGCGGATGTAGAGTCCGCTCGGCCCGCCAGATGTCTCGCAACGACCACGGTTCGAATTCCGCAGCTATGTGGAATCCCGCAGATGCCGGCCGGCCATAACCCAACTCCGCCAATTCGCGATCGACCGGGACAAACTGGCAGGTTGGAAGAACGGTTCCCGCGTGGAGACGGATTTGCGAAATCCACGCTATCCCAGCCTGAGCTTGGGACTTGTCGCCTGCGAGCTTCGTTGGTCTAATGCCGCGCCCCAGGGGCGAGTCGCGACTGGTGCGCGATTTGCTGCGGGGATCGAGTGCGGCGCGGGGCTGCCATTTTGGCGGAAACGCAGGAGAGGATCACGACAATGAACGCCAAGCAAAACACGACGAAGAGCGGCGGGACGAGCGGTTCGGGCAAGAACGGCCCGGCCACCGAGGGCGGCGGCGAACCGATGATCGAAGCGATCGGGCTGTCGAAGTTCTACGGTCCATTCGCCGCCTGTCGCGACATTTCGTTTACGGTCAACCGCGGCGAGGTGGTCGCGTTTCTCGGCCCGAACGGCGCCGGCAAGAGCACGACGATGAAGATGCTCACCGGTTACTTGGCCCCCTCGCAAGGGCTCGCCAAAATCGCCGGTCACAACATGGCGACGGATCGGCTCGCGGGCGCGGAACGGCTCGGCTACTTGCCCGAAAACGGCCCGCTCTATCCCGATATGACGCCGTTTTCGCTGCTCGAATTTTTCGCCGACGCGCGGGGCATGTCGCAGGAGCGGAAGCAGGAGCGGATCGAGGTGGTCGTCGAGCTGTGCATGCTGCAAAGCGTGCTCTACAAGGCGATCGGAAAATTGTCCAAGGGATATCGGCAACGCGTGGGGATGGCCCAAGCCCTTCTGCACGAGCCGGATGTGCTGATCCTGGACGAACCGACCGCGGGGCTCGACCCGAATCAAATCCGCGAAGTTCGCCATGCGTTGACTCGCATCGGACAACAGAAAACCATTTTGCTCTCGACGCACATCCTGCAGGAAGTGCGGGCGATGGCCAGCCGCGTGATTTTGATCAACGAGGGCCGCAAGGTGTTCGACGGCACCGTCGACGAACTGGATAAAAACCACGCGGGGCTCGACGAAGCCTTCCATCGACTTACCACCGCGGGTGTGTAACCGCTGCCAACCATGGCTCGGCCTGGACGCGGGTCGCGTAACGATCGCGGCTCGCGGCGGCCGGTCACGGTAGGCGTGTCGCATCCATTCCACGGCGCATCACGGGAAGAATCCATGCAAGCGACGCTGATTGAAGCCTTCCATCTTCTGGCTTGGGACCTGCTCTTCCTCGCGATCGTGGCTGCCGGGCTCGCAGGCCTTGGCGTCACTCGCCGCGCGGCCTTCGCCGTGCTGAAACGCAACTTCGTCGGATACTTCATCAATCCGACCGGTTACGCGTTTCTCTGTCTGTTCGTGTTGCTGACATCGTTCGCGGCGTTCTGCCCCGACGATTTCTTCAACTCGAACCTCGCCAATCTCGACCAACTGAACAAAATCGCCCCTTACATTTTGCTCGTGTTCATCCCCGCGATCACGATGAGCATTTGGGCGGAAGAGCGGCGACAGGGGACGGACGAACTGCTCCTGACGCTGCCCGCGACCGACTTCGACATCGTCATCGGCAAGTTCCTGGCGGCCGCGGCGATCTTCACCGTGTCGCTGGTGTTTTCGCAGTTTTCGCACTTCGCGGTGCTGGCCGCTTTGACCGAGGGCAACCTCGACACACGACTGCTCTGCTCGACGTACCTCGGTTACTGGTTCGTGGGACTCGCGATGTTGTCGCTCGGCATGGTCGCGTCGTTCCTGACGAGCAACCTGACGGTCGGGTTTATCCTGGGCGCGCTTTTCAACGCGCCGCTGGCGTTCGCGGCCGACGCCGATGTCCTGTTCCCGAGCGTCTTGGCGCGTGGCATCGCTCGCTGGAGCCTCAACGATCAGTTCGAGGACTTCGGCCGCGGTATCGTCAGCCTGTCGTCCACAATCTATTTCGCGATGGTGACCGTGCTCGGCCTGTACGTGAGCATGGTGATGATCGGCCGTCGCCATTGGTCCGGCGGCCGCGATGGCAATTCGCTCTTCGGCCATTTCGCGGCTCGCGCGTTGGCGCTCATCGTGATCGCTGTCGGACTGAACGTCTTCTTCGGCAACCGCGACGCGCGACTCGATGCCACCCAGAATCAAGTCAACAAACTGTCGCGGGATACTCGAGCGATCCTCAAGAACCTCGATCCCAAACGGCCAATCGTCATCGACGCCTTCATCGGGTCCGAGATTCCCGAGGACTACGTGAAGGTGCGGGTCGAAATGCTTTCGATGTTGAAGGAATTCCAAAGCACTTCGGGTGGCAGTGTGCAAGTGCGGATCCTGGACGGCGT
>CAIXSC010000393.1 GCA_903921945.1 uncultured Planctomycetaceae bacterium | reverse complement strand
AGCTGTTCGACATTCATCCCGATGAGGCTCAGGCGGTTAAAGCGTTCGAAAAAGCTGGCTGGTTCGGCTAGCGGTCATTTCCGCCGGTTTTCGGGCCGATTCCGTTCCTTCCCTCGGCGCTCCTTCCTGCGGCGCTCCTTCCCTAGGCGCTCCTTCCTGCGGCGCTCGGTCCTGCGGCGCTCGGTCCTGCGGGAAGTGCTGGCAGGGGGCTGGTTCCCGCCTACGGAATTCCCGGGCACGTGGCGAGTGCTGGCGTGCGGCAGGGCGTTGCTCTGCCGTCGTTTGCGGCTGCCGCCAATCTCGCCGGCGTCGCTCATCACGTCGTCGGCCCCGTTCCCAGCGACTCTTGCGTGTTCGCGCACACCGATTCGGCTAGTCTTGCACCGGCGTTCACGGCGCGGCATTCTAGGGGCATTCCTGTTTCAGCATCTCGGGCTAGGCTGAGCGATCGAAGGAGACGGCGGTTCGAGTGTTTTTGATTCGAAGTACCGATTCGAAGCACCGATCATCCGAAGCATCGATCACCAGCGGCACGCCGATCCAAACGACAGTTCATAGCACGGCAAACCGATTCGGAGTGGCAACCATGCGTCAGGATTTCGCGTTCGTTCGAGCGGCTATGGTACGAGCGATTCCAGCGACCTGGACCAAGGCGCTGGTGCTCATCGCGGCCTTGGTGTCGCTTGGTGGCGACCTATCGGAGACGCGATTGGCGCAGGCGGCCGATCCGATGCCGATCGCGGGGCTCGGTCCCAAGGGACCCGTTCGAAAGTTGCACGGCGACCTGAAGTTTACGGAGGGGCCGGCGGCGGATCGTGCCGGCAATCTGTACTTCAGCGATATTCCGGCTGAGCGAATCTACAAGTTGGACGCGGCTGGCGCGCTGTCGGTGTTCTTGGAGCCCTCGAAGCACACCAACGGCCTGATGATTCATGCCAACGGCAACATCGTCGCCTGTGAGATGGATGGCCGGCTTGTCGAAATCGACATCGCGACGAAGCAGGTGAAGGCGTTGGCCGACGGCTACCAGGGCACGCGGTTCAACGCTCCCAACGATTTGGTCCTGGATCAGGCGGGCGGGATTTACTTTACCGATCCGCGGTTCCGCGCTCCGATGCCTCTGCCGCAAGCGAAGGAGGCGTTCTACTACCTGTCGGCGGCCGGCCAAGTCACGCGGCTTGGCGACAACCTGGCGGCGCCCAACGGCGTGATCCTCTCGCCGGACGAGAAGACGCTGTACGTGATTCCCAGTCTGCAAAAACAGATGTACGCGTATCCCGTGCTGGGGCCGGGAAAGCTGGGGGAGGGCCGGGTTTTCTGTGAATTGGCGCAGCGCGAGCCTGCGGGAAATGGCGGCGGCGACGGCCTGACCGTGGACGTGCAAGGCAATCTGTACATCACATCCGCGTTGGGGCTCCAGGTGTTTAGCCCGGCGGGCAAAGCGCTCGGCGTGATCCCGTTCCCGGAACAACCGGCGAACGCGACCTTTGGCGGCCCGGGCAACAAGACGCTCTACGTGACCGCTCGCACCGGCCTGTACGCTGTCGACATGGAAATCGCGGGCCATGTCTTCCCAGGAAAAAAGTAGTCGCCTAACCGCCTAACCGTCGAAGCGCAGTCGAACGGCAGTCAGCAAGGCAGTCGATGCCTCGACAGATCATCTGACGGAGCCACGGAGCCACGGAGATCCATGAGGACGCGATGGGCAAGTCGCTCGTCGAATGTGTCGGCCCTTCGCACCAGGACTTGGGGCCCGGATTGCTGGAAACGTTGTAGAAAGTGACGGTGGCCGCCGAGCGATAACTGTGAGGACTGTCGGGTGAGCGTCAGGTTCCCATTTCGGTTTTCGGTTGAACTGGTAGGACGACCGTTCGAGGCGGGAGTTTGGGCCGACGAGACCGTCTAGGGGAAAGTGATTGTGGAACGACAGTCCGTGGAAAAGATCTATCCGGCCGGACGAGCAACAGATTCGGACCTCCCGAGGCCTCACCGCCATGGAACTTGGGGTACCTGCTAAACTTCGTCGAAGCCCTGATCAAGGAGAGCGACTCGCCCACCGCCCGCCGCGAGTTACGAGTGCCTTAATGTGGTTCCGAGCTTGATGGCTCCGTGACGTGATGGCTCCGTGACGTGATGGCTCTGTGACGTGATGGCTCCTTGGTTTCATGATTCCGTAGCTTGATGATTCCGTCGTTTGATGAGTAGATCGAAGGAAGAGCGAACAAGTCGCTCGATGATCCGCCTAACCCCACCTCTCACCCATTTTCACGTCGCGAAGGCCATCCCTATGTTTACGCATCTCGATCGACGCACGATGCTCCGTGGCCTGGGAACGGCCTTGGCTCTCCCCTTGCTTGAGGCGATGGACGGCGTTTCTCCGGCTGCCGCCGCCGCCGAATCGGCTGGTTCC
The DNA here is from genome assembly GCA_903921945.1 of uncultured Planctomycetaceae bacterium. Taxonomy (GTDB): domain Bacteria; phylum Planctomycetota; class Planctomycetia; order Pirellulales; family Pirellulaceae; genus CAIXSC01. The sequence goes on along the minus strand of CAIXSC010000393.1, from coordinate 1,552 downwards.
AACGGCGCGTCTCCCGCCGACGCGGGCGTTCCGCTGCGGATGGCGTTTCTCTACGTACCCAACGGAGTTCACATGCCGGCGTGGGTGCCGGAGCAGGAAGGGGCGAACTACGAACTGCCTTCGATCCTGGAACCGCTGGCCGATCTCAAGGCCGATTTCAGTATTCTGTCGGGACTGACGCATCAGAAGGCGAACGCCAACGGCGATGGCGGCGGAGACCACGCGCGTGCGTTGACGACCTTCCTCACCGGAACCCAAGCCAAAAAGACGTTTGGGGCCGACATCCGCGCAGGTGTTTCCGTCGATCAGTTGGCGGCGGCGAAGATGGCTCGGCGGACCCGTTTCCCCTCGTTGGAACTTGGAGCGGACGCTGGCGGCCAATCCGGCAATTGCGATTCGGGTTACAGTTGCGCCTACTCGTCGAACATCGCGTGGCGCAGCGACACGCAGCCGGTTCCCAAGGAAACGAATCCGAAACTGATTTTCGATCGCCTGTTCGCCAATGGCCGCGAGGGCGAATCGGCGGAGGCGCGGGCGAAGCGGGAGCGTTACAACCGCAGCGTGCTCGATTTTGTCCAGGACGATGCGCGACGACTGCAGGGGCAGCTCGGAGCCGGCGACCGGCGGAAGCTGGACGAATACCTTAGCGCGGTCCGCGAATTGGAAGTGCGGGTGGCGCAACAATCGAAGGCGATCGACTCGAAGTCGCTCGGGTTTGATCCGCCGAGCGGCGTGCCGGGCAGCTACGAAGCCCACCTCCGGATTCTGGCCGATCTGATGGTGCTCGCCTTCCAGACCGACATGACGCGGGTGTCGACGTGCGTGTTCGCGAACGAGGGCAGCAATCGCAGCTACGCCTTCATCAATGTTCCCGAAGGCCACCACGACCTATCGCACCACGGCGGCGATAAGGCGAAGCAAGAGAAGATCCGCCAGATCAACCGCTTCCATACGACGCAGTTGGCCTACTTCTTGCGCCGCCTGAAAGGCGTGCGGGAAGGGGATTCGAACCTGCTCGATCGAAGCATGATTGTGTACGGCAGCGGAATTGGCGATGGCAACGCGCACAACCACGACAACCTGCCGATCTTGTTGGCGGGCCGGGGGGCGGGCGCGTTGCGTCCGGGGCGTCACGTCAAGTTCGACAACGGCACGCCGCTGACGAACTTGTATCTGACGATGCTCGACAACTTCGGCGTTCGCAGCGACAAGCTAGGCGATAGCACGGGCCGCGTGGCGAACCTGTAGCCGCGGGGGTTGGGCCGTCTGGGGACCGCTTCCTGGCGACTTGACGCGCAAGAGCATGCGGTTGTTCGCGTCGGAAGTGATGCCCACGCTGCAAGCATTCGAGCCTGATCCGTCGATGCCCGCCGGGTCGGAACCTACGCCATGCGCGAAGGTTGCCGCGACGGCCGCCCCGCCCGTTTAATCTGCCGTCTGTTTCGATTGCCACTCGCTTCACTTGCCACTCGCGTCCCTTGCTGCTCGTTAAACTCGCTGCCCGTCTCTGGTGCTGACCGACTTCCCTGGAGTCGCTCGTTAGGTCGAATCT
>CAIXSC010000392.1 GCA_903921945.1 uncultured Planctomycetaceae bacterium | reverse complement strand
CAGTTCACAGCCGACAGTTCACAGCCGACAGTTCACAGCCGACAGTTCACAGCCGACAGTTCACAGCCGACAGTTCACAGCCGACAGTTCACAGCCGCGGTCGGTGCCGATGCGTTCGCGCACACCTCAATCGCACAGGCGATGATCCAAACTCGGCAGCCAGAAAGGGGCCGCTGCCAACTGCCTTGTCGCCAAGGTTTCCAAGGTCGCGTGCTCGGGGTGCCCAGGCAGGGGCCGGGAAGGCTCCAACACTTTGGCCATCAGCAACTGGCCGTGGTCGTTGTCGAGCGTTTCGCTGCGGCCTCCCGCCGCCCGCAACTCGTGGTGCCACGGATGGTCAGCGGGTCCTTCCAGGAACAAGTTGTAGCGGTCGTGTTCGATGAACTCGCCACAGACCCGCGCGGCGAGCTCCTCCAGTGCATCGGGACGATTCGGAGCGGCCAACATTTCAAGTACCCGGTCGTGCTTCACGACCGCGTACCCCACGATGCCTTTGCCATCCAACGACCAACGATCACGTCCCGAGACAGCGACATAGATGGCGTCATAAGCATGGCGGCTGACGAGCCAACGCCAGTAGTCGCTGGTCCGAACTGGCGCGCCGATGCAGTGAATCGCGTTGGCGTGGTAGATGCGTTCCAGCGCGGTTTGCTCGACATGCCGCCAAAGCCGCGTGCTGAGTTGCGTTGGCCGAACCGGCGGATTGACCTGCTCGACGCAGCGCGCTTGCGGCGAGCGCCGTCCACTGATGTGAGCCAGCGTTTCGCGGGTTCCCGCGCGAGTTTGCGTGAAGCGCCCCCAACGCGTCCAACCCGCCTGCGCGAACAGCGCTGGCATGTCGGTTCGAACCAGCGCTAGCGCCGCGCCCTCCGACCGCATCTTCACCTCGGCGGCGGCGATCATCTGACCGGCGAGCCGCGGTCCGCCAAACTCGGGCAACGCCGCCAATTCCACCAACCAACCAACCGGTACGACGGAATCCAGCAAATACAGTTCGCGATTCTGCACGCGCACGTGGCCGGCCAGTTTCATGCCGCGGCGGGCGAGCAGCCGGTCGTGAGGCTCGTAGAACGGTTCATCGAGCCGCATCGAGAACTCATTCGCGGGCATGTCGCATCCGGCCTGCGCGAACAACGCCCGGATCGACGGATGGTCTCCCGCATTGCCCACATCCAAAGTCAACCCTGTCGGCAAACCCGGGGCCAACGATCGTTCCAGTCGATCGTTCGCTCCCGACACCGGCCCCGCCGACTTCAAGCAATCCGACTGCGTGCGATCCGACTGCGTGCGATCCGACTGCGTGCGATCCGACTGCTCGGAGGGAAGATGAACGGCCGGCAAACCGTGAGCGCCATCCACCCGCGCGGCGATCGGCTGGCCTTTACGAGTCGCTCCACGAACAGCCATGTCTGAATCCCTTCGGACCGCTAGAAGATCGTCGACCAAGATCCACGGCACACCGATCGCGTTCCTGCGTCGACGCGTGACGCGCAACAATCTAGGAACTTGGCGCGGCAAGTTCCAGTAGTCGGTTCACGAGCCAGTTTTTTGGAAACAGGGCATAGGAGAATTCGCGTGAACGAAGCAACGCATGGCGGCGTTCGTCGCGGCGCGCCGCGGCAAGTTCCCCTAATAAATCGGACTCGCGGTGTCGCACCAGCTGATGCAGCGCTTCATTCAACGCGCCCAAAGCGCGGTGACGCGCCAGTCGCGAACCGCGCGGCAACTCGGTCTGCAGCCATCGCCTCTTCTCCGCCACCAAGCGACCAATCTCCTCAACGGACAAGTCGCGTTCCGACAGAAAGGATTCCGGGTGGAACCGAAGCGCCCGCAAGCGTTCCACCACGCGGTGTGTTTCCGAGTTGGCAGCCGGCGGCGAAGCCAGTGGCAACCGCAGCGTCGCGGTCGCGGTGATGAACGCGGGCGGGGTCATTCCGAGAAACCGTTCGAAGATCGCGTCGGTCAATTGATCGTACTTGGCGCCGCCAATGCCATGCACAAACTGGTCGCTCAAGAGCAGGCGGGCGAACAGCGTGGTGAGCAACGCGCGGGGACGCAGTTTCACCCCCTGCCGACGCGCTTCCGCCAACTGCTCAACGGCCCGTGCCGCGTCGCCATCGCGAGACCGGACGAGCGGCAATCGCCAACCGGTGCGATCGGTCAATTCGAGCAGGCCTGGAAGCGTTCGCACGAACAGTCGGCGGCGGCGCGGCGCGGCGGTTGTCCAGACCCAAAACGGCGCTTCGTGCCATTCCCCATCCCGCGCTAACTCTGGCACCGGATGCGAACGGCTGCGGATACGGTGCGCGCGGCGGTAATCGGCGAGCACCCCGTTGTGAACCTCGCGAAACCGCGCGCATTCCTCCAGCAACCCAACCGCGAACCACCGGAACGGCCACGCGTCGCAAACCGTGCTCAACGGCACATCCAATATCGGGACGCCCGCCTGCGATTCGATCACATTGCGCGCCCGCGAGAGACACAGTCCCAGCCGATCGGTGTCGGCCAACGCATCGCATGCCACGGGCCACAGCGAATCGACGAGCAGCTCGCCGGACTCGGTCGCCAGTTCAGCATGAATCGCTCGGGGGAAGTCGCGAAACCGGTGCACGTCTAGCACCGCACGCTCTTCAAACGGCACCTCGTCGCCCGGACGATCAAATTCCACCATCGACGCCCACGCGCCACTATCGCCTTCATGGAACGACGTGAATCCCCGCGTCCCCCAATCCCGCGTTCCCAACTCCCGGGAACCGCCTCCGACTGGACCGCCTTCGCGCGAGCAATTCTCCCGCGTTTCGCCTTCGCTCGATTCGATGGCGCGCGCTATGCCTTCATGCGAGCCGGCCGAGGCGCGTGCGATGCGTG
>CAIXSC010000391.1 GCA_903921945.1 uncultured Planctomycetaceae bacterium | reverse complement strand
CGCGCGAGGCGTCAGCAGCAACTTCATCGGGTGGGACTCCTGCGGAGCTTCAAGGCGGGAATGAGGTTCGGCGTTGCTTGAGGTCCTCTAATGTACCAACCACTCGGACCGCGATAAAGCTCGAAGCGTTCGCGGTCCGTGTCGCCGACGACGGCAGCGCGCGGGAAAGCGACTTGCGGGAGCGATCCTCAAAGGCAGGTCCGAGCCGCGCGGAGCAGGGCAGAGCCGTGAAGGCCGGGGTGGAGCAGGGCAGGGCGGAGCAGGTCAGGGCGTAGAGGGGCAGGGCGTCGCGGCGGGGTACCGGGCATCACGGATGCGTCGCGGTGTGTCGCAGTGTGTCGCAGTGTGTCGCAGCGCTGAGCCAGGCTGAACGGGGCGGGTGCGGTGCGAAGTTCAACTCGGGTCCTGCTCGCTGCCGGCTGACTCGTCCTTGCCCCGACGGAATGAAGGACGGCGACGCCGAGCATTCGGATGTCGTTTGGGCGCGGCGAGCGGAAGGTCTTCGAGCACGCCGCCTGGAATCTTGTCGATCAGCTCGACCAGTTGTGCCTGCGGGCGCACAGGCTCGGCGGCCGGCGGCGGACCGTCGTCATCGAACGCCCGCCGCTTGCGCCGCGGCTTTGGTTCCGTGCCCGGCACAAGTTCGTACTTCACCGGCTGTCCGGGCAGGATTTGCGGTGTCGGCTGGCAGGCTCCGAGCGCCGTGATGTGGAAGAAAATGTCGGGGCCGAAGTCGGGCCGAATGAAGCCAAACCCCTTCCGTGGAAAAAACTCGACGACCGTTCCGTACCGCATGCTCCCTCCCGATGCCCGCTTCCGCCCGCCGCAACCCTGACGCGCGAGCCCGACGCTCAACCCCTGCCGCGCGATCCTGACGCTCAAACCTTGACGCGCGACCCTTCCGCGTAACCCCGACGCGCGATCCTAGTCGTCGCTAGGAATGTAGAGCAAGCTGCCGCAAGCCTTGCAGAACACGGGCTTCCGCAGGTTCAGTTCATTGAGCATTTGCGGTGTGAGGACACGCGAGCATTGGCCGCACGAATCGCCTTCGACCGCGCCTAACGCGTCCTCCCCCTTGGCCTTCACCACGCGGTCGTAGTCGGTCTTGAATTCAGGCGGCAGATTCTGCTCGGTCACCGCCAAGTCGCCGCGGACCCTGGTCAGTTCTCCGTCCAACATCGGACGCAGGTTCTCGACCCGCTGTTTCACGCGAACCAGTTCCTCTTTCATTTTCACCAAGTTGCCTTCAGCCGTCTTGATGTCCGCCTGGCGCTGGTCGAGCAGTTCGAGCGACTCGAGGATTTCGTCCGTGAGCACGCTGTTCGCCTTCTGATCGGCGGCGATTTGGTCCTTGAGCAACTGGTATTCGCGATTGCTTTCGGAGGCGTTGAGTTTGCCTTGGAGATCCCGCAACTTGGCTTCGCGCTGCTTGAGCTGCAACTGCTTTTCGTCCGAGGCCATCCGGGTTTTCTTGTAGGCGTCTTTGGCGGCGACCAGATCCTGTTCAGCTTTCACGACCGCTTGTTCGGCCGCCTTGATTTGCCGCGGGCCGGCGGCGATGCGGCTGGTGACGTCGGTCAATTGACGATGAATGCGATGCAGTGTTTCAAGGGTGCCAGGGGCGATCGTCATCGGAATTCCCAGTCGCGAAAAGAAAAACGGGCCTTGGGAAGCTAACCTCCCAAGGCCCATTTGGACAGGGGCCGGCGGCGATGTCCAGCGGCCAACCGCGAATTGGCCGCACGGCTGGCCAGGAGCCCCTGGAGACCCCGGACCCGCCTGCCGAATCGATTCGCTCCAATCGGTTTCCAACCGCCGCCGTCGCGCTACGCGGCGCCGCGGACGAAACCGGCCAAATGCCGGCTCCGAACCGGATTCTGCAGCTTCTTCACCGCCTTCGCTTCAATCTGCCGGACACGTTCCCGAGTGACCTTGAAGATGCGGCCCACCTCTTCCAACGTGTACGTGTAGCCATCGCCCAAACCGTAACGCAGCCGAATGATCTCCCGTTCGCGATGCGTCAGCGTCTTCAGCAACGAGTCGATTTTCTCGCGAAGGACGCCGTTGTTGGCGTTGCGGAGCGGATTGTCGGAGACGCTATCCTCAAGGAAATCGCCGTACGAACACTCATCGCCTTCGCCAATCGGCCGATCCAGGCTGATCGGCGAACGGCCAATGTCGAGCACCCGGCGGACTTCTTCGAGCGGAATCTCCGAACGCTCGGCGACTTCGTCGAGCGACGGTTCCCGACGGAGCTCCTGATACAGTTTCCGCTGCACCATCCGCAACTTCGACAGCACGTCAATCATGTGGACCGGGATCCGAATCGTCCGCGCCTGGTCGGCGATCGCGCGGGTGATCGCTTGCCGGATCCACCACGTAGCGTACGTCGAAAACTTGAAGCCGCGACGGTACTCGTACTTGTCCACCGCCCGCATCAAGCCGGTGTTTCCCTCCTGAATCAAATCCAGGAAGCTCAGACCGCGATTGCGATACTTCTTGGCGATCGAGACGACCAGCCGCAAATTGCAGCTCGAAAGCTGCCGCTTCACGGTTTCGTATTGCGAGTAAAGCTTGCCGATTTGCTGGCACCGGTTCCGCAAGCTGCGGGGCGATTCGAGCGTCAGCATCATCAGATCGCGCAGTTCGCGTCGCACCCGCGTGCGCTCGGCCGCCGCCGACTCATCGCCGCGGATCATCCGCAGCCGCGCCTGCAATTCATCCATTCGCCGCGAAAACTCGGTGAGCTGCCGCATCAGCGGTTGCACCCGGCGCGTCCGCAAGCTCAGCTCCTCGACCAACTGCAAGCATTTGCGGCGACGACGCAAGAAATCCCGTCGCGCCAAATGCCGATCGTCTTCGTCCGTGGACTTGCTGAGCAGTTTCGCGAAGTCCTCGTGGTTGCGCTGGATCAAGTGCTCGAGCGTCCGCAAATTGTGCGGCATCCGCGCTAGGATCTGTTCTTTGGTGAGCTGCTCCGTCAGCGACACTTTGATGGTGCGGTCGAACGGCAAATCGCCGCGATGCACTCGAGAGAGCGTCTCCACGGTGGCCCGCAAGGCGAAATCGCACGACAGCAAGGCGCGACGGAAACGCTTGCGCGTGACCTCGATCTTCTTTGCCACCGCGATCTCCTCCTCGCGGTTGAGCAACGGCAGATCGGCCATTTGACTTAGATACATCCGGATCGGGTCGTCGCCCGAGCTGGGCATGTCGCGAACAGGGCGAAT
>CAIXSC010000390.1 GCA_903921945.1 uncultured Planctomycetaceae bacterium | reverse complement strand
AGGAAGTGGCGCTGGATGGCTAAAGGAAAGTGTGCGAGCACTCTAGGTGAGCTGCGCGGAATGATCCTAATGTTTGGGCGTTATTCTAGCGGAGCGGCGTAAGCCGCCCGGCAAGCGCGACGATGGATGTCAATATCCAATAAAGGATTGAACCCGTTCCGCGTTTTCATTGCGGTGGAGGGTTTCGGAATTCCGGCCGGGCGGCTCACGCCGCTCCGCTTGAATTACCACCGCGCGGATGGTGACTTTACGCTTCCAGTAAGGCCGGGCGGCTTACGCCGCTCCGCTAATTGGTTGGGCGGCTTGCGCGGTCGTCTGGCGGCGAGTGTGGTTCCAGGTGTACGAGCACGTCGCGGATCGCCGGGAAGGCGGCGAGCAGCCGATCTTTGACTCGATGACCTAAACGATGGGCTTCCCACACCGTCGCCTGCGGGTCGACTTCCAAATGCAGGTCGGCGAAATACTCTAAACCCGCCTTTCGCAGCCACAGTTTCTCCACGCCACGAACACCCTCTTCCGCTAACGCCTCCCCGCGGACTCGCGCTACCAACTGGTCGTCCGCTTGCAAGTCCATCAGTTCGCGAACGCTTTCCTGGAACAGCCGGCCGGAAGACGCCAGGATCGCCACGACCACCAACATCGCGGCACATTCGTCCGCGTCCCGCCAGTCGGGACCGCCGAGCCGGACCAAGGCAAGTCCGCCGAACACCGCCAGCGAACATAGGGCGTCGGAACGATGGTCCCAGGCGTTCGCGCGAATCATGGACGAACCGGTCCGGCGGCTCACCCGAATCTTGTACTGGTAAAGCGCTTCTTTGATCGCCGCGTTCGCGCCCGCCAACGCCAGCGTCCAAAGCGGTGGAATCGGCTGCGGCGAGCCGAGGCGGCGCGCCGCCTCCCACCCAATTCCCAACGCGGAAAGGAACACCAGCGACGCGATCTGCATCGCCGCGATCGATTCGAACCGCACATGCCCGTAGGGATGTTCCGCGTCCGCCGGGCGTTGGGCGAACCGCAACGAAGCAAGAATCGCCAGCGATGTGACCACGTCGCCCGCCGAATTCAGAGCGTCCGTCAACAACGCGAACGACTCGCCCGCCACGCCGCCCGCCAGTTTCGCGATCCCCAACGCGGCGTTGATCAGTAAACCAACGAGCGCGGCCCGCATCGCGTCGCCATAAATCTCCGATCGGTGCGGCGGATTCGGGGCGACCATGCCCTCCTGACTTCGCGCGCGATCATCACCCTGCGGGGTCGATTCGCTCACGTCACCCGAGCCGGCGTGAAGTTCGCGGCATGGGGAGGAGGCGGCGATTGCTTCGGCCGCAAATAGATGAACGTCTTGCCGAGCCGTCCGCCGTAGTTGCCCGCTGTGATGCGAACCAGTCCCGGCGTTTCGCGGCTGGCGGCGATCGCCGCGTGGGTCGCGGCGGCGACCGTGTCGAGATCGCGGCCATTGATCACGATCTCCATGATCGACGCCACGCCCTCGGGCACACGCGACTCAACCCCATCCCGGCCTCGCAGCGTCGGGCAGTATTCCGCATAGGTGCTGGCGACCATGAACGAGTAGCGGCTGCCGGCTTTTGACGCGCTGGCCGCGATCCCTCCCGGAAAGCACATGACGACTCCCGGAGTCGCCGCGACCGCGGCCACGCCCCGCTCGGTCGCCTCCAGCGCCGCGTCGACCGTCTTACCCATGAACCACAGGTTTCCACCCATGATGCCGTCACGGAATCCAAACCGCCGATCCAACACGAATTCGCCGCCAAGCAACGGCACAACCCAGACTTTGCGGCCATACCGAACTTCACGTCGTTGATGGCCGTCGCCAAACAACGCCACTTTGCGACCAAGTTTGAAATACGGGTCGGTGTCGAGCAGATTGAAGCAGGCGGCGGTCGGGCATGTCAGCACGTTTTGGCTGATACGCACCAGCAACGACCGTTCCAGCCGCTCGGCACGATCTTTCCAAAATCGGGGCACGTGCAACTGCACGATCGCGCCCGGCCGACCGTCCGGAGTCGCGAAGGACTCGTCGCCTCCCGGCCCCACATAGCGATCCACTCCCGCTTCGCAGTCGCACAAGATGGTGCTGGAAGCGTTTCCTGTCATCGCGTTGAGCGCATGATCAAGCCATTTGCGGTCGCGAGCCGTCACGAGCACTTCGGCGTACATGCCGCGAAACGCTTCGGCGTACGTGTCTTCGACCAAATCACTGTCCGACCAGTTCATGTCTGCCATCGCTACTCTCCCCGATCAACGACCCGTCGACGCTCGGAAACAAGTGTCCTGCATGGTTACACCGGACGCTGGCACATGCCGGCCAGATGCTGGCACGTGCCGGCTCATGGCCTGGCGACTCGGTCGACGGATCGCTCGGCGGCTCGCGTGACCGCTCGTGAGGCTTACGGCGAGTGAGGCTTGGTGGCCCGGCCGCGTCCCGGATAGACGGCCGCCTCGGTAATCACTTGATCCATGAAGATGTCGTGTTCGGCCACCGGCACCTCCTCGAACATCTGGCATTCGAACGCCAACGCGACCAGCGGCGCATCCAGTCGAGCGTGTTCGAGAAGCTTGTCGTAATAGCCCATGCCGTGTCCCGACCGCGCTCCGCGGCGATCGAACGCCACGCCGGGAACCATGATCAGGTCGAGCTCGTCGACAGCGATCCGCTTCGCGGGAACGCTCCGCAACTCCGCCTTCGGTTCGAGGATCTTGTACATCCCGACAGACAACTCGTCCATCGATTCCAAATGAAACAGTTCCAGCTCGCCATCCACACAGTAGGGGATGACAATTCGCTTTCCCGAAGCGAGCGCGTCCGGGAAATGTTGCCGCGTGCGAACCTCGCTCCGCACGTCGACATAAAACATGACGGTCCGCGCCCGAGCGTACTCGGGGAGGCCCATGAAGCGATCGACAATCTGGCGGCTCAATAGATCCTTATCCGGCTGAGCATTCCGCGCGGCGTGCGCCTTTTCGCGGATCTCTTTTTTCCGTAGCTGCAGTTCCGACAGATCAGATACGCTCATCGACGCTCACTCCCTCTACGCGGGCTGTTCGATCTCGCCGTCGCGGTGCCCGAACCAGGGCTAGAAAACCGCCGCGTTAAGATAGCGAACAAACTGGCGTGTTGACCAGTCTCCGCCAGTGCCAGCCCCAAGGGAATCTCAGGGGCGCTTAGATCGGTTGTTGGGCGGCCGGAGGGCGATCGAAGGGCCCCCACTTGGACTGACATTGCCCAGGCTGGTGGTCCTCGGCATGAGCGCGACTGACATCAAGAATCAGCCGCACCTGTGATCAGCCGGAACTTGGCGGCACCAGCCGGTACCCGGCGGGACCAGCCAGCGCCAGCCGGGACTGAAGTCGAGACGGAAGATTACCAGTCTTCTTCCTCTTCCTCTTCTTCCTCGTCGGCGTCATCGCCATCTTCGTCGTCGTCCCAATCCTCTTCGTCTTCTTCCTCGTCGTCCCAGCTTTCTTCTTCCTCTTCCTCGTCTTCAGCGGCCTCCTCGGCGGCCTCTTCCTCTTCTTCCTCTACCTCTTCCCATTCCTCTTCTTCGAGGTCGTCTTCGTCTTCCTCGTCGAGGTCATCGTCGTCGAATTCGTCGTCGTCTTCGAAGTCATCTTCCTCGTCGTCGCCGAGGTCATCATCCTCGTCGTCTTCGAAGTCGTCATCTTCGGCTTCTTCTTCGAAATCCTCTTCCTCGGCCATTCGCGGCGCGCACAAGGTCCGCGCTTCGGCGAGGATGTCTTCGATTTCCTCGAAGAACGGTTGCTCTTTCATGGTTCGTAGTCGCAAGCTCACGGCTCTGTCCTCCTCATCACTCGCCAATCGGTTCGACGTTGCTTCCACCTTCTAAGTTTTTCGCATCGTAAATGGAATTCGAAATGTTGGCGAGGGTAGATGGGCAACGAGGGTCAACCTTGGTCGTTCAAGTCCTCGGACGTTCGCGCGATCACGCCGCGCAGCTTGTCGGCCCGAGGCAGTTCATCCAAGTCGACCAAGCCGAAAATCTGCAGGAAGCGGCGCGTTGTGCCGTAGAGGAAGGGGCGGCCGAGTTCATCGCTGCGACCGCTGATCCGTGCCAAATCGCGTTCCATCAATTGCCGCAGAATCTCGCCGCAGTTCACCCCCCGAATCGCTTCAATGTCCGCTCGCGGAACCGGTTGCCGGTAGGCGATCACCGCCAAGGTCTCCAGCGCCGGCGCGGATAACCTCATTTCCGCAGGGATATGGCCAAGTTTTCGCAACCAAGTCGCGAATCCGGGCCGCGTGAACAACTGATAACCGCTCGCAACCTCCTCCACCCGGAACGCGCGCCCGGCCGCATCGAAAGCTTCATTGAGTTTCCTCACGAGTGTACGCGCCTCGGTGCCGTCCGCCAAGTTCGCGAATTGCGCCAATTTGCGGCTATTGAGCGGTTCGCGCGCCAAAAGCAGCACCGCTTCAAGCCGTTGCAGCCGCGCGTCCCGAATCCGCGCTGCCGGCAACGGCACACGCTCGCGCCGCGCCGCCTCGGTCGCTCGACCGCCACCGCCAAGATCGGCTTCGCCAACCGCCACGGCATGCTTGCCTGAGGCTGCCAGTCCAGCCCCGGCCGTAACATTCGACATTCCCCCCAACGCTCGATCTTTGGCGTCACGGCTGCTGAAATCGCGCCTGCTGACATCGCGACCGCTGACATCATGGATGCTGACATTATGGCTGCTGACATCGCGGCTGCTGGTGATTCGATGGATGCCAAAGCGGTCGAGCGAGCTTGCAGCGACGAACAGTCCGGTTTCGGTTCCGCGTGTGGAATCCCGCGCGGAACTGCCGCTGGCGTTCAACGACCCTAGGTGGCCTGGCAGTGAGGCGGGTCCGGTCGCACTGCGCAGGCGTTGTGCCAAGCTGCTGGCGCCGCCATGGCTACCACCGCCGCCGAAGGAGCCCCAGGTTCCGTTCCCGCTCACTGTTCGCATCATGTCCGTCATCTCACGAGTCTAACGGCCCGCATTGCCGCCGCTGGGTGGCCGCATCCGTTTCGCTGCCAACCAAAGCTCCACTTCATCCAACACCGCCTGCATGGCGCGATCCGGGTCCGCATCCTCGTGCTCGAACGGCCGAAGGTAGGTCGCGTTGCCGGGCAATGGCAATTCGCAGCGAAAACGGTACCGCGATGGCGATCCGCCCGTATCTTCCAACCGGAAGTAAACGGCACCCAATTCTTGCAACCGTCGCTGGATCGCTTCAAAACGACTCGAACTCACCGGAATGTCCGTTGGCGGCAACCGCGCAACCGCATCCGTCATCCGGTTTGTCATCCGGTTTGTCGTTCCACCTATCGTTCCACCTGCTTTTCCGCCTGGGGTCCCGCCAGTTGTCCCACCGGGCATTCCGTCGCTCAGCCCGTCTGACAGTCGGTCCTTGTCTACGGCGCCCGCCACGGTTCGCATGCGAGCCGCGTTTGTCGGTGTTCCCGGGATGGTTGGCGAGTCCGAACTGTCGGGACGATCCTCGGGACGATCGACGGAGGGCAAGGTGTCGACGGGCGGGGCGGCGGGAAAGAGCCATTCATCGAGCGAATTGTTGACGGCGGGGATGGCGAGCACCGGCATGCCGGCAATAAAGCCAAGCAGAGCCCCCAACCGTAGCGTGTTGGCTCGTGTCTGTGACACAATCACGATTCCCTTCCTTGCGAATTCCCTGCGCCACGGCCGCATCGTACCGATTGCCACCCTGGCGGAAAAGACAAATGCGCGATCGCGAATTGGTTCCGACCCCGTGATTTACCTCGACCACTGCTCGACCACGCCGCTCGATCCGGCCGTCGCCGCCGCGATGGTGGCCGCCGCCCAGGCTTTGACCGGCAACCCCGCGAGTCAACATCGGTTCGGTCAAGCCGCTCGCCGACGCCTGGAAGCAAGTCGCGAGCGGCTGGCGACGCTGGTCGGCGCGGATGCGGGCGCGGTGCGTGGCGACCGGCTGATTTTTACCAGTGGCGGCACCGAGTCCAACAATTTGGCCTTATGGGGGCTCGCGGGCGAACCGCCCGGGCGGATTCTCATTTCCAGCGTCGAACATCCGAGCATCAACGGACCGGCGGAGGCGTTAAGGCAGATCGGCTTCGACATTGTGCGGCTCCCTGTGGACGCGGATGGCGTGATCCGGTTCGACGCGCTGCGCGAAGCGCTCGCCCGCGGGGCTCGGGTGGCGAGCATTCAAGCCGGCAACCACGAGACGGGTGTGCGGCAACCGCTGCCAGAGATCGCCGCGTTGTGCGACCAGCATCAGGTGCCGCTGCATGTGGACGCGGTGCAGGCGGCGGGCAAAGTTCCGATGGCGTTCCGCGCCTGGAATCTGGCGGCGATGACGTTCACCGCTCACAAAGTCCATGGACCAACCGGCATCGGCGCCCTCGTGGTACGCGCTGGAGTCGCCATCCGGCCGTTGCTCTGGGGCGGTACTCAACAGCTCGGAACCCGGCCAGGCACCGAATCGGTCATGCTGGCTGTCGGCTTTGAGACCGCCTTCGAGCTGGCATGCACGCGGGCCTCGCGTTCCCGGATCGCAAACACCGACGGTCTCGAAACCGAGGAAGCCCGTTCATCCTGTCCGTTAGGACGCCTGCGCGACCGGCTGGAGGCGGGGCTGATGCAACGCCTGCCCGGGAGTCTGGTTTCCGGCGCGGCGGCGAAACGTCTGCCGCACGTCCTGAACATCGCGTTTCCCGGCGTGGATCGTCAATCGCTGTTGCTGGCCCTCGACGCTCAAGGCATCGCTTGTTCCACCGGTCCGGCATGCCAGAGCGGCGCAAGCGAACCGTCGCCCGTTCTTCGCGCGATGCATGCCGCGCCCGAAGTGGTTCACAGCGCTGTCAGGCTCAGCGTCGGCGCCACCACCACCGAAAACGAGGTGGACGACGCCATCGAACGCATTGCAACCACCGTCGAACGGCTGCGGAAATCGAGCGGAAACCGCGGTTTTCCCCGAGCGAATCGCGTTTCCAGAACGAATGGGTAGCGACTATAATGGCGAACCAGTTCGGATCGGATGATTGGGACGGAAACAACCGTAGTGATCAGCAGCCTGTTTGTGATTCCGTGGAGCGGCCGCGAACCCCTGGGTTTGACGCGAAAAACCCAGGCCCCGGCGTTGTTGCTCCATGAATACATCGGCGACGCCGACAACGGATTGGTGCGGCTCCTCAGCGAATCGTCCGCATTCCGAATCGCTTCCGAGCCCCGCGTCCCCGCCGAACGACACACGGTCCTCCATGACGGACCAGCGGCCAGCTCGCGACCCGCCGATGGCGCATTCCGCGACAGCCAGAAAACGGGCGGTCAAAGTGGCGGCAGCGAGATTGCCAGCGCCAGTCCGATCGTGCTTTACGGCCCATCTGGTTGCGGGAAGACGCATCTTTCGTGGTTACTGGCCGCGAATGTCGGCGCGGACGCTGGTTCCAAAGTCGGCTCGGACGCCTTGAGCCGGGGTAGTTGCTGGATTTCGGGGGTGGAATTCGTCAAACAGGTTTCGACGGCGATCGACGCCGACGCGGTGTCGGACCTGCGGCAACGGTTGCGATCCGCGCCGGCCCTTTTTATTGATGGGTTGGAACGGATCACCACCCGGGCGTCCGCGCAAGATGAACTGCGTTGGCTCTTGGACGACTGCCGCCAACGATCCATTCCTGTGCTTGTTACGTGCAATTCCCTGCCACTGGAAGTTCCCGAGCTTTGTCCGCAGATCGCGAGCCGGCTCCATGCGGGACTTGTGGTGCCGCTCGGCCCGCCGGGCGCGGCCGCTCGGCAGCAACTGGTTCGCGAGCTGCTGGCCAAGGCCGGAGTCGATTTGCCGCCGCGTTTGGCCGGTCGGCTGTTGCAGCGGCTGGTGCCCGATGGCTTCCATGCGACCGATGGAGAAAGCACTCCGTCGGCGCTCGCGCCGCTCGCGGGACGACGGGACCGAAGGAACGCCGCGACAGCGCTGTCCCCGACGGTTCCCGCGCTTCAGGAAATGGTCGCGGAACTCGCCAAGATCCACTTGATCCAACAGCTCACGCCCGGACGCGGGCGAACTCGGGACGTGGCCGAGCCGACCGATTTGGCGACCCAATCGTTACAGTGTGTGGAAGCGTTTGTCGACAAGTGGTCGCGGCAGAACGCGGTGTCGCTCAAGCAGGTCAGCCAAGCGGTTGCGGATTACTTTGGGATTCGGCCTGTCGAGTTGAAGGGGCCGAGCCGCCGGCAGATGGTGCTGCGAGCCCGCGGTGTCGCGATTTATCTGGGCCGCCATTTGGCCGGCGAAAGTCTTGATCGGTTGGGAGCCCACTTCGGCGGCCGCGACCATTCGACCGCCCTGCATGCCGTTCGCAAGACCGAAGAGCTGATCGCCGAAGATCCAACACTCCGCAAGGCGGTCGACGACCTCGAACGGCAATTGCGCAGCGACGGTGAATCGTGAGCGCCAGCTCATCGTGGTGGAAAACGTGTCGCGCGGCTGTCGCGCCATTGTCGGGAAATGTCGGTAGATCGGCCGAATCCAACATCGCCCGCGCGGGTTGCGAACATCCGCCGCGCGAATGTGACCGGAAACCGACGGTTCGCTGACATTCGCGAGACACGTTTTCCACCCTATCCGAGACGCGAAAAATATGCGATAAACCGTTACGGAAAAATGACTTACCGGGAAGACACCGGTCCCGAGAGCGGCCTCGCCTCGCAATGCTTCTACTACTACTGAATTAAGAATCTATTCGAGTAAGAAACCGACATGAAAATCACCGTCGACCGCAGTCAGATGTTGTCCGCCTTCACCGTGGCGGCCGCTGTCGCTCCCACTCGCACTCCCAAAGCGATCCTCCAGAACGTCAAGGTGGATGCGACATCGGATGGCATGTGTTTGATGGCCACGGACATGGAGATTGGCGTTCGGGTGCAGATGCCCGATGTCAAGGTCGACGTGCCAGGTAGCTGCTTGCTGCCGGTCCAACGCTTCATGAACATCATCCGCGAGTCCGTGGACAGCCAATTGAAGATCTCGTCGGATCACCAAGCCACGGTGGTTCGCGGCGATCGCAGCCAGTTCCGCCTCTCGTCCCCGAACGTCGACGAGTTCGCCTCGCTGGTCGCCGTCCGCGAGGAACGGTACCATCAGGTCACGGGTCGACTGTTTTCGGAACTGTTCCAGCGGACCGCGTTCGCCGCCGACTCGGAGAGTAGTCGCTACGCTTTGGCAGGTGTGTTGCTGGAATTCAAACCCGACGCGTTGATCGCCGTCGGAACGGATGGGCGGCGGTTGGCCAAAATGGAAGGACCGGCAACGGTGTCGGGCGGCCATGATGCGCAAGACACGACCACCATCGTCCCCACGCGTGCCGTGTCGCTGATGATGCGGGCATTCACCAACCCGGAAGCCGATATCCGCATTACCGCTCGCAACAACGATATTCTCGTGCAGGACTCGCGTGTCACCGTGTTCGCTCGGTTGGTGGAAGGCCGGTTTCCGCGCTGGCGCGACGTGTTCCCTCAGCGGCCCGATGCGCAGAAAATCCAATTGACCGTCGGCCCGCTGTTCAACGCCTTGCGGCAAGCGGCGGTGGTGGTGAGCGAAGAGAGCCGCGGCGTGCAGTTCACCTTTGAACAAGGCAACCTGGTATTGAGCGCGGCGACGGCGGAGGTCGGCGATTCGCGCGTGGAACTGCCGGTGGCCTACGATGGTCCCCCGCTCTCCATCTCGCTCGATCCGCGGTATGTCAGCGATTTTCTCAAGGTGCTGGAACCGGAACGCACCTTCACGCTGGAACTGGATGGCAGCGACTCGGCGGCGTTGTTTCTCACGGAAGACGGCTATGGGTATGTGGTCATGCCGATGGCTCGGGATCGCTAATGCCGCGCGGCAATGGATGGCGGCCGGAATGAACTCGAAACGATCAAAGCCAAAGAACGCCGGCTGGGGCAAGCAGGCCCGCGAGCTGCACGATGCGGACGTTGAACTGCAGGTGGTTCAACGCCACTTCGAGGAGCAGTCTTGGAGACCGTCCGAGGCGAAACCGTTTCGATCGCTCATCGCCAACCTGATGGTGGCCCGAGGGTATGCGCGGCAACAGGAGGCGAACGCGGTCGCCGACGCTTGGTTCGTGGTCGCTGGTCCCGCGGCGGCGGGCCGATCGCGAGCCGGCAAGGTGTTTAGAGGCGTGCTGCAAGTGTTCGTGGACGACGCGACCCTGATGCAGGAGTTGACCTTCCGGAAGCGGAAACTTGTGGAAGAGCTCGCCAGACGGCTGCCCGACCACAAAATCCGCGACGTGCGTTTCAAAGCGGACGTGCCAACGAAGCGGGTGAACAACCCGCGTAAAAGAAGTGGTTGAGAGCAGCGGTTGCGAGACGCGTGTAAAGGAAGCGGTTGAGAGCAGCGAGTACGAGTACGAGTAAGAGTACGAGCAGCGAGTAAGAGTAAGAGTACGAGCAAGAGTGCGAGTAAGAGTACGAGCAAGAGTGCGAGTAACGGT
>CAIXSC010000389.1 GCA_903921945.1 uncultured Planctomycetaceae bacterium | reverse complement strand
TCCACCGCACGACTACCCCAGCTTCGGCGGCCCGACCCCCGGCCCCTCCACGCCCGTGCCCTCCAATCCAAACTACTCGCCGCCGGGCTACTCAACACCGGGATACGCAACGCCGGGCTACTCGACGCCGGGCTACGCGACGCCGGGCTACTCGACGCCGGGCTACTCGACGCCCAGTTATTCGCCTCCAGGGAATGCCACGCCCGGGTACCAAACACCGGGGTACCAAACGCCCGGTTATGCTTCGCCCGGATCGACTTCGCCCGGTTACAGCACCCCCGGCTATTCCAGCCCCAGCCCCAGCTACAGCAATCCTCGGTACAGCAACCCTAGTTACAGCAGTCCGGTATATAGCAACCCCGGTTACGCCAATCCGGGTTACAGCAATCCGGGTTACAGCAATCCGGGTTACAGCAATCCGGGTTACAGCAATCCGGGTTATGCCTCCCCAGGTTACGCGTCTCCAGGCTATGCCAATCCACGCTATGGATCACCCAGCGGAGCGCCCGGTCAAGTGACTCCGGGCTACGCCACTCCGGGCAGTACGACTCCGGGTTACACGGCTCCGGGATACGGGGCTCCAGCCTATGCGGCGCCGGGATATGCGGCCCCCACGTCACCAAGTGGCGGGAATGTCGGTTCATCGGGAGGCCGCCCGGTTGCCAGAACTCCGGAGGACCTCTTCCCCAGACGATGACGCGACCGGGGAAAAGGCGGCCAGGAGGCAAATGGCGAACGGTGAACTTAGGAATGGATAACTTTCGGGCAGGACGCTTTTAGGCGGGACGATTTCAGGTATGGGGTTGAATGGCTGGTGCTTGGAGTTGGAATCGGCCGATGCGAACCTACGAACGGTCGCGGCGGAACGATTGGCAAGGTTGGGGGAAGAGGCTGCCGCGGCGGCAACGGCGCTAACGCGGGCGGTGGGCGACAGCGAAGAATCCGTGCGGGAGTGGGCTGTGGCGGCTTTGGAAGCGTGTGGGCCGCCGCCCGCGTCATGCCGCGATGATCTGATTCGCCTGCTCGATTCTCCCTCGTTGGACGTTGCCTATTGGGCGGCGACTCTGCTGGGACGATTAGGACGGTCAGCCGAAGCGGCCACGACGGCGCTAGCGCAAAGCGTGTCGGATTCGCCCCACGCAGCGGTGCGTCGACGGGCCGCATGGGCGCTGGACAAAATTCGTCAGGGGTGAACGCTCGGCGCCGTGAACTATAGGCGCAGTGAACGCTCGGCGCAGTGAACGCTGGGCGTCCGGAAATTCGATGTCTCGAGGTTGGCCGCGCAATTGAAGATTCGATCGCTCAAGACGAGCGTTCCGCGGTTCGGAACAAGGAAGTTCGCAACATGGCGCGCTATCGTAGCAACCGGGCCCTCGTTCGCGGCGTTTACGGTTGGGTTGCCACGGCGGTGGCGTTGGCCGCGGTGCTTGGAGCCAGTGGCTGGGCCATGCCGGATTTGCCGGTCATCGGTCCGTTCGTCCAGCAGTTGCTGGCCAATCGCCGGTTGGCGACGGCGCCCGCTGACGGGACTTCGCCGGCCGCCAAGGACGCGGCGTCCGATCTGTCGGCGGGCGGCGATGCCGCAAATGCGATGCCGGGCGAGCGCTCGGGCGTTTCCAAGCAGGTTGCCGGTCGTGATTCGATGGACGTCTCCGACGGCGCCTCGAAAGCTCCGGCCGACGGCGAGTCCGGTGCCCAGGGTTTCGGACTCTCGCTTCCGTCGCAAACGGGCCGGGGCGCGCCGAACGCGGGAATGTCCGGCAAAGTCGCCGGCAAAGTATCTGGCAAAGTCACTGGCAAAACGGGTGGCGTTCGCCCGGCGACGCCGATCTCGACGGACGGGGCGACGGCGTTTCCGCCCGACGGCGGGATTGCCGGGGCCGTCAATCCGTTGGTTCCAGCCACGCCTATGGAACCCGCCGCGCCGGCCGCACTGCCGCCTTCGGACAAAATCTCGATCGCCTCGTACAACATTCAGGTCTTCGGCGCCACGAAACTGCAGCAGGACGATCTCCGCGTTATCCTCGCACGGACCGTTCGGCAATTCGACCTGGTCGCGATCCAGGAAGTGCGGAGCAAGGACGACACCATCCTGCCGCGCTTCCTTCAGGAAGTGAACGCGGACGGCAGCCGGTACGATTACGTGATCGGGCCGCGACTGGGGCGAACGACCAGCAAAGAGCAGTACGCTTTTGTGTTCAATACGCAGCGCATCGAACTCGATTCCAATTCGATCGCCACGGTCGGAGATCCGCAGGATCGGCTGCATCGCGAACCGATGGTGGCTCGCTTTCGAGCGCGGACGCAGCCGCCCGAAGCCGGGTTCACGTTCTGGCTGGTGAACATCCACACCGATCCGGATGAGGTGCCGCAGGAGGTGGATGCGTTGGCGGATGTGTTCGCCGCGGTGGCCAATGCCAATCCCCAAGAGGACGACGTGATCCTCCTGGGCGACCTCAACGCGGACGAAACGCAACTTGGACGGCTGGCGACCATTCCCGGAATCGCGTGGATTGTGCCGCGAACGACGACGACCAATACCCGCGGCACGAAGACTTACGATAATCTGCTGTTTCTGCGCGAGGCGACCGCCGAATTCACGGGCCGCTGGGGCGTGGTCAACATGCAGCGTGCTTTCCAATTGTCGCTGGACGACGCGTTGCGGGTTTCCGACCACCTGCCGGTTTGGGGCGAGTTCAGCGTATGGGAGGTGCCGCGACCGCCGGTTGGCGGCGGAGCCCCGTTCGCCCCGCGATAGCAAGCGAAAGGGACGCATGATGGCCACTGGGCCGATGACCCGGGATGAAATCGCCACGGCCTACTGGGCCCAACTGCCCTACACGCCGTACCCGGTTCAGGAAGAAGCGCTCCTGGCCTACTTCACGGCCGATCAGGGCGTCTTGGTGTGCGCCCCCACCGGTACCGGCAAGACGCTGATCGCCGAGGCGGCGTTGTTTGAAGCGCTGCACAGCCGCACCCGCGCCTACTACACCACGCCTCTGATCGCGCTCACCGAACAGAAGTACGACGAAATGCGCGAAGCGGCCGTGCGCTGGGGCTTCAGCGCGGACGATGTCGGCCTAGTGACCGGCAACCACAAAATCAATCCGCACGCTCCCGTGCTGGTCGTCGTCGCCGAAATCCTCTTGAATCGCCTGCTGCACCGCGAGGCGTTCGATTTCAACGAAGTCTCGGCCGTGGTGATGGACGAATTCCACAATTTCGCCGATCCCGAACGCGGCATCGTGTGGGAGCTAACACTGGGGCTGCTGCCCGAACGCGTCCGGTTGCTGCTCCTCTCGGCGACAGTCGGCAACGCCTACGAGTTCACCCAATGGCTCCGCAATTCGCACCAACGCTCGTTGGAACTGGTCCAAGGATTGGAGCGAAAAGTTCCGTTGCAATTCCAGTGGGTTGGCGACCAACTGCTCAATGAACAGATTGAACGCATGGCCGACGGCGACGAGGAAACTCGGTACACGCCCGCGCTGATCTTCTGCTTCAACCGGGACCAATGCTGGAATGTGGCGGAACAACTCAAAGGCAAATCGCTACTCGCCCCCGGCCAACAGGCGAAGCTCGCCGACGAACTAGCCAAACGCGATTGGTCCGACGGCGCCGGCCCAAAACTCAAGCAGATCCTCCAACGCGGTGTCGGCGTTCACCACGCCGGCGTCCTGCCCAAATACCGGCGATTTGTCGAGGAATTGTTTCAACGCAAGCTGCTCGCGGTGTGCGTTTGCACGGAGACCTTGGCGGCCGGAATCAATCTGCCGGCCCGCAGCGTCGTCCTGCCGACCCTGCTCAAAGGACCGCCGGGCGATATGAAGGTGATCGATTCAAGCTCGGCGCATCAGATTTTTGGCCGCGCTGGCCGTCCCCAGTTCGACAAGCAGGGCTACGTGTTCATCCTCGCGCACGAAGATGACGTGAAAATCCTGCGATGGAAAGAGAAGTACGATCAAATCCCCGAGGACACCAAAGATCCGCAGTTGATCCGCGCGAAGAAGGATCTGAAACGGAAAATGCCGACGCGGCGTTCCACCGAACAGTATTGGACCGAGCCGCAGTTCGAGAAGTTGCGCTTGGCGCCGCCGGCGAAGTTGGTGAGTCGCGGGCCGATTCCCTGGCGCCTCTTGGCTTACATGTTGGACGCGTCGCCCGATGTCGACCAGGTCCGCCGGATCGTCTCCAAACGGTTGCTGGAAGGCTCGCGGATCGCGGGCGCTCAACGGCAATTGGATCGAATGTTGCTCACCCTGTGGGCCGGCGGTTACGTGACACTGGAACCGCCACCGCCGAAACGCGAGGAAGCGGCTGAAGCTGCCGCCGCCGCCGCCGCGACTCCGCCGCCGCGAAAGGTGACCGAGACGGAACGCCTGCTCGCCGCCGCCGGGATCGTCAGCGCGAAGGAGAAAGTGGCGGCGGCCGCGCCCCCGCCTCCTCCGCCCAGTTACGAACCGAAGATCGCCCGCCCAACGGCGGAACTGCCGAAACTGCTCACGCTGCGAAGCGTCAATCCGCTCTACGGACTGTACTTGGTCGGGCAACTTGGGATCGCCAGCCGGGAGGAACGGATCCAGGCGTTCGAAAGCGTGCTCGAAATGCCCGGCTCGGTGGCGCGGTCCGTCCGCGTTCCCAAGCCCGAGCAGATGCCGGCGGGCCCGCTCGCCACCACCCGCCTCGACCCCGAATTGCTGCGGCTCGGACTGGCCACCCCCGAGCAACTCGGCCAAAAACCGCCGGAAGAGGATGAAGAGGACACTCGCCGCGGACTCTACGGCGAGGAACGTGTGTTCGTGCTGACGCTGGCGGAAAAATTGCGGTTGCTGTTCGACTACAACTTTCCCGAAGTCCACTCGCTGAACACGACGCCGGTGTGGGCCGCCGGCGGCGTGATCGAGTATGGCGGCAAGTTCAATCAATTCATCACCTCGCGTGGCCTTCAAAAGCAGGAAGGCGTGGTGTTCCGCCATCTGCTGCGGATGATCCTCTTGCTACAGGAGTTTTTGCCCCATCATCCACCCGAGGTGAGTCCCGAAGAATGGCGAGCGGAACTCGACGAAATCTGCCGCACGCTTACCGATTGCTGCCGACAAGTCGATCCATCGAGCACCGACAAGGCGCTGGAAGAAGCCCGCGAAGCGTCGGCCGACGAGCTTGGCAAAGGACCTCCAGTCGCTCGGGGCGATCAAACCGCCTTGGGCGCCAAGACCCCATCGGCCGGCGCCGATCCGCCGGCGGGAGAACTCAATTCAAGCCCGACGCCGCTGAAAACCCCCGAACGTAAACCGTTCGGCTGGGGATTGTAAGTTCGCCGATTGCCTCACAAGACCGTGATAAACAGCGGCAGCACGTCAGATTGGCCGCACGCGTCGTAACTGCCCAAATGGGTATGTGCGGGCCGTACGACGAGCCATCGGCGCAAGCCTCTCCCTGAGCCGACATGGCGTCGGCTGAGTTGCCGAGGATCGGGTCGCACGAAGAGCCTGCGGTAAAAGCCTCTCACGCTGCCGATTCGTCGGGGCCAAGGGGAACTCTCGCGGCTGGCGCGTGTTTCGTGGTTCTATCTGGCGAGTTGAGGCGTGCGGTAGCGGTTGCCTGTCAACCGCGACCGGGCTAGAAAGGCGCTTAGCCCGATTGGACGATCGGTCAGCGCCGAGCAGCGCCCCGAACGCCAGTTCAGGTGCCAAGACCAGGGGCACGGACCTCCGCCTCCATGCGGATGGCCACGTTCACAAGGCTTGGATCGGCATCCCCTCCCCTCAACAATCACGCCCCTAACCAATGCCCCTAACCATGCCCCTAACCATGCCCATGCAAACTCTTGGAGTTGCCCCGATGGCTCGACGGTTCTCTTCGCCCCGATTCGCGGTGGGACGCGTGTGGAAGATCGCGATTGGTTGCTCTCCGAGTCGCTCCAAAGTGGCCGTCTTGAGGGCTGCCCTCGCCGTGCTGGCGGTGTTGTGTCTGGTTTGGGCTGTCCCGCCATCCCATGGCCAGGAACGCGAGGCAGCGGTGAAAGCGGCGGAAAAGGCGGCGGGAGCCGTAGCGAACCAGTCCGGGCCGATGGTGCGGGTGGCG
>CAIXSC010000388.1 GCA_903921945.1 uncultured Planctomycetaceae bacterium | reverse complement strand
TGGTCGGGCGGAATGAACGGCAGCTTGTGGATGCTCGATCAAACCCGTTTGCCGCTCGAGGTTGTCGAGCTGGAATGTCGGCAGGTCGAGCAGGTTGAGGAAGCGATCAAGACGCTGCGGGTGCGTGGCGCGCCGGCGATCGGAATCGCGGCCGCCTACGGAATGTGTCTCGCGGCGAATCAAGCGATGGCGACTCCCGCCACCTTTCACGCATCGCTGGAGCGCGCCGACCGACTGCTTGCCGCCAGCCGTCCGACGGCGGTGAATCTCTTCATGGCGCTCGATCGGATGCGTTTATGTTCCCAATCGCTGCGTAGCGCCGGCGCCACTCCGCCGGCGATCGCCGCGGCGCTCCTGCTGGAGGCGGTCGCGATCCACGATGAGGATCGCGAGATGTGTCGAGCGATTGGACGCCACGGCGCGCCGCTGCTGCCAGCTCATGGCGGGATTCTCACGCATTGCAATGCCGGAGCGCTCGCCACTTCGGAGTTCGGCACGGCGCTGGGAGTGATCACAGCGGCGCACGCGAGCGGAAAGCGACTCGAAGTGTTCGTTGATGAAACCCGGCCGCTCCTCCAAGGAGCCCGGCTGACGGCCTGGGAACTGGTGCGAGCCGGTATTCCCGCAACCTTGATTTGCGACAACATGGCGGCCCGGGTGATGGCGGAAGGCCGAGTGCAAGCGGTCGTCGTCGGCGCGGACCGTATCGCCGCCAACGGCGACACGGCGAACAAGATCGGCACCTATGGCGTCGCGGTGCTCGCCCACGCCCACCAGATTCCGTTCTACGTCGCCGCTCCCGCCACCACCTTCGATCTGCAACTGCCGGACGGCACGGGGATCCCGATCGAGCAACGCGGCGCCGACGAAGTCACGCATCATGGCGGCCGGCGGTTCGCACCGGCGGGTGTCGCCGTTTACAACCCGGCCTTTGATGTCACTCCGGCGCGCCTCATTTCCGCCATCATCACCGACCGCGGCGTCATCCAACCCGTCAGCCGCGAACGAGTGCGCGCAGTGCTCGGGGCTGGCCCGCCAACGCCCTGACCGCGGCTCGGTTGCCAACGGCAAGCGGTTCTGCCATGGTACGCATTCAGCGGGCGGAAGGGGCGGTCTGATTAGCGGTTGTCGCCGGCGTTCGGCTGACAACGGACCCTCGTCGAACTGCCTGCGCTGTTCAGGGAGCACGTCGATGCGTCGTATGTTCAGGATGGCGATCGTGAGCGCGGCGGTGGTGTTCGCTGCCGCGGCGTCGAGCCACGCGGCCGACAAGTGGGGCTTGAAGCCAGGTTCACCCGAGCTGCAATCGGCGGGTCCACTGGCGTTCGGACCGGATGGAATCCTCTTCGTCGGAGATGCCAAAGCGGCAACCGTGTTCGCGATCGCCACGGGCGACACTCAGGGCGAACCGACCAAGGCGAAATGGGACATCGAAAACCTTCGCGAGAAGCTCGCCGAAACCCTCGGCGGCAGCCCGCAGCAAGTCACGGTCAACGATCTGGCGGTCAATCCGCTGTCCGGCAACGTGTTCCTCTCGGTCACCGCCAGCGGAAAACCGGGGCTGGTGCGTTTGGATGGCAAGGGATTGTCGACGGTCGCGCTCCGCGATGTTCCATTCCTCAAAGCGGCGCTCCAGGACGCTCCCGAAGATAAAGAAGTTGGCGAAGGCGCCCGCAA
The DNA here is from genome assembly GCA_903921945.1 of uncultured Planctomycetaceae bacterium. Classification (GTDB taxonomy): domain Bacteria; phylum Planctomycetota; class Planctomycetia; order Pirellulales; family Pirellulaceae; genus CAIXSC01. The sequence continues at coordinate 2,286 of CAIXSC010000388.1, read as the reverse complement.
ACGCAACCTCCGCGCGGAATCGATCACCGACATCGCTTTCGCCGACGGCAAAGTCATTGTCTCGGGCCTCAGCAATCAGGCGTCCCCCTCGACCGTGCGCGAGATGCCGTTCCCGTTCGCCGACGGCGAATCCGGCACACCGATCGAAATCTACCACGGGGCCCATGGCAAGCTGGAGGATTACGCCCCGGTGCGAACCTTCGTGCCCTTCACCATCAATGGCGAACCGTCGCTGCTCGCTGGCTTCACCTGCACACCGCTGGTGCGCTTCGCCGTCGGCTCGCTCGAACCCGGCAAGAAAGTCCGCGGCACGACCATCGCCGAGCTTGGCAACCGCAACCGCCCGCTCGACATGATCGTTTATAAGAAGGACGGCAAGGATTTCCTCCTGATGGCCAATAGCGCACGCGGTGTGATGAAGATCAACACGCAGGACATCGGCCGCGCTGACGGCATCCAAGAACCGGTTCGAGGCGGCGGCACGAGCGGCCAAGGCTTCGAGACCATCAAGGAACTGGTCGGCGTCGTGCAATTGGACAAGCTGAACGAATCACAAGCCGTGATCGTCAGCCAAGCCGAATCCGGCGCGCTCGCCTTGCGGACGATCGCGCTGCCATAACGATCGCTCGGCCACAACGATCGCTCGGCCGTAATGATCGCTCGGCCGTAATGATCGGCAGATCGGCCGAAAACCAAAGTCGCGGACCGCTCCGGGGTCCGCGGCCGCCGGCCAGAACAGGCTCGAGACGGGCGCCGGCCTCGGCTCAACAATCCCGCGCCGTCCCCGATCTGTTAGACTGGTTGCTCGTGTCGTTTTCGCTTCCACAGCTCCCAGCGTTTTTCGCGGAGGCCCTCGTCGTGACCCACGGCATCACCGCGGCCCATTTGGCCAAGTTCGAATCGTTGCAATCGCTCTCGACCGAGGAACTCGGCACGTTGCTCGCGGCCTGCGAGCTGCGCATTTTTCAACCCGGCGACGCCGTGTTGACGACGGGCCAAGCCGAACGCGCCCTGTGGATGCTCGTCCTGGGTTCCGCCCATGTGACTTTGCCGGGCCAAGCGGCTGTCGGGCAGACGATCCTCGAAGCGGGTCCGGGCAGTATCCTCGGCGAATTGAGCTTCCTCCGCGCGGCTCCGCATTCCGCGACCGTCACCTGCGGATCGGCCTGCACATTCGCTCGCCTCGACCGCGTTCAATTTGACTCGCTGGCCGCTTCCCATCCGGCCATCGCCGCCAAGCTGATCCTGGGAATCGCGGAGCTCACCGCCGCCCGGCTGCAAGCCGCCGATCACTGGATGTCCGAGTTCCTTTCGGGGGCCGAGCAATCGCGGTTTCATGGTCGGGCCACGGAACTGCGTCAAGCGTTCGCCATGAATTCGCCGACAACTGCCGTATTCCTTGGACTTCGCACCTAACGCGGGAAAACGATGACGTCCGCGAGGGGCGGGGTATAATTCCCCAGTGCGGCTCGCGTTCATCGCTGTTGAAGGCGGTCCGCGCCGTCCACCCGGAGGGCAAGACGCGATGGCCTCAGAACTCGCTCCCGCGACGCGGATCGTCAATCAACTCACGAAAACCCGGCGGCAAATCAAGCTCGCCGATCTCGCGACCCGTCTCCTGCTGGGATTGCTGGCCGCCGTCCTATTCCTCATGGCGGCTGTCGCCATCGACCATTGGGTGGTCGATCTCGGAGTCTTCGGACGTTGGACGCTGCTGGCAGCCTTCACGGGCGGCGCCCTCTGGTACGTTGTCCGCCATGTGGCGTTGCACGCGATCCGCGCCATCAACCCCGTCTACGCCGCGCGGTTGATTGAACGCGCCGAGCCTTCCCTGCGAAACAGCCTGATCAACTATTTGCTGCTGCGACAACAGCCAGCGGGCGTTCACGAGTCGGTATTGCGAACGATCGAACAGCGGGCGGCAGCCGACGTCGACGAGTTCGATACGGCGGTCGCGGTCGACTATTCGCCCGCGATCAAGCTCGGCTATCTTTTGGCCGCGTTGTCTGTATTCATCGGCGCCTACAAGATCCTCTCGCCCAAAGATCCGTTGCCATCGGTCAAGCGGCTCTTCGCGCCGTGGGCCGCGATCGATCGTCCGGCCCGCGTTCGGATCATGGAAGTGACTCCCGGCGACGCCACCGCGTTCCTCGGCGACATCGTCACTGTCAACGCCCGGCTCGAAGGCGCTCACTCGTCGGACGCCGTGGAACTGGTGTTCACAACCGAGGATGGCCAAACGGTGGAACGCCGCGTTCCGATGGAGGCGGCTTCGGACCGTCTCAC
>CAIXSC010000387.1 GCA_903921945.1 uncultured Planctomycetaceae bacterium | reverse complement strand
GCCCGGCATCGCGCGGGAAGGGTTCGGTGTGGATCGTCTTCACCTTGGCGTGGTCACGTGGTGCGGGGCGCTCGAAGGCCGCGACCTCTGCGGGCTCGGGTCGGACGAGAAATACGTTCGAGCCCTACGCACGGTGGTGGATGTGGTGCTGCCGGACGGTTTCGCGGTACTTAACGCCGACGATCCGCCGGTGGCCGCCATGGCGGAAAAGTGTAAGGGTGGCGTCATCTATTTTTCCCGTGAACCCGATTCGCCGGTGGTTGCCGAGCATCTGGCTCGCGGCGGCCGAGTCGTGGCCCGCAGGGGTGGCTCGCTGGTGTTCCTCGCATGTGGCTCCGCGACAGGTGGCTCCGCGACGGGTAGCTCCGCGACAGGTGGCTCCGCGTTTGGAGACGCGAGCGCAGTGGGCGTTTCGGGCACGGCCGGCAGCCGGGCCTCGACAACCATGCCGGGCTTAGCAGGAGTCACGATCGAAGAATCCGGACCATGGCCTGCCGCGGCGGTGGCGGCCGTCGCCGCCTTGTCCGGGATCGCCACGCCGCCCGCCAACGGCGAAGCGGCGGCCGCATTGGATCATGCGGCGGAGGAAGCGTGCGACGCGCTGTTGGCCGCTGCGGCCGCAGGGTGGGCACTCGGCCTTGAGCCGGCTATCGTACGACAGGTACTGGAAGAGGTCGGAGAGACCGTGTCCTAGCGTGGGGCGGCCACCCTGGTGACTGCGTGTCTTTCGCCAACAGCTAGAAAAGGAACAAGGCGATGTTGAGTCCCGTGGTTCAGGACGCTTTGAACGAGCAGATCAGCACCGAGTTGTTTTCATCGTACAACTACCTCGCCATGTCCGCGTACTGCGACAGCGTGAGCTTCCGTGGTTGCGCCCAGTGGCTTAGGGTGCAAAGCCAAGAGGAATACCAGCACGCGATGAAGCTGTACGATTTCCTGTTGGCTCGCAATGGCAAGGTGGTGCTGCGGGAAATCCGGGCTCCGCGAGTCGCCTACGGCTCGATCGGGGAGGTGTTCCACGAGTCGCTCAAGCAGGAAGAGGAAGTCAGTCGGCGAATCGATTCGCTGTACGAGCTGGCTTTCAAAGAGAAGGCCTTCGCGGCGCTCGTCGAGATGCAGTGGTTCATCAGCGAGCAGGTGGAAGAAGAGCGGACGGTTCGGGATATTGTCGCCAAAATCGAACTGTTGAAGGACGATCCGTCCGCGCTGCTGGACCTCGATCGCGAACTCGGCAGCCGCACCGCCGAGGAAGAAGCGGATGAAGCCGAGGCCGCCGGTTAGGTCGACGTCTCGGCCGCATTTGTCGTGCTCAGTGGGGAGCAAACTCCGGCGGCATTAGCCGCCGGTGGTTTTCCCTGATACAAGCGAGCAGTTGAAGGAACGCTCCGTCTCGCAGAGCTACTTCTTGGTGACGCGGCGGGCATCCAGGATGCGCTGCGGCGGAACTTTAACGTTCCAGGCAAGCCCCAGCATTTGCATCGTGCGGATCACCAGCCAACTGGTGTCGAACTGCCACCATTCCAGGCCGTGGCGGGCCGAGGTCGGGAACGCGTGGTGGTTGTTGTGCCAGCCCTCGCCCATGGCCAAAAACGCGCACACCGGATTGTTGCGGGACTCGTCTCCGGACTCGTAGTCGTGGCTGCCCATCAAGTGGCAGACGCTGTTGATCGCCCAGGTGACGTGGTGCGTGAAGAAGACCCGCGCGAGTCCGCCCCACAGGACGCCCATCAACGCTCCCCACGGCCCATCGATCGCGTAGCCGATCGCCGAAGGAATCGCCAAGCTCACCAGCACCCACATGTAATAGAACTTGTTCACGACCACCAGCAGCCGGTCTTCCAACAGGTCCGGGACGTAGCGTTCCAGTTCGGGCGAAGCCCAGTAACCGCTGAACAACCAGCCGACCTGTGCGAACCAAAACCCCTTGATCGCCGCCCAAAAACCTTCGCCTTCCAAGTGCGGCGAATGCGGATCTCCAGGCTGGTCTGAAAGCGAGTGATGCCGGCGATGGACGGCGCACCAGACAAGCGGCGATCCCTGCACCGCCAGCGCGCCCATCATCATCCAAAAGGCCCGGACAATGCGGTGTGTCTCGAACGATCGATGCGTGATCAAGCGATGGAAACCAATCGTGATCCCGGACGCGGTGAGGATCCAGCCGGCGACGAACATCGCCACGTAGCTCCAGCCCATGAAGCCATGCTGCCACGCGAGTGCCATGCCCGCGAACAACCCGACCGGCGGGAGCACGACCGCCGCGACCATGTAAAGCTTTTCGCTCAACGCGGCTGGCTTGGGTTCAGCGGCCCGCTCTGCCGGCGGCGAGTAGGCCGGAAAATCGGTCTGGTCAAGTTGCTCGGGGGAAAGATTGTCGGCAATGGCCATGTTGCGAAAACCTGCAGGGAGGTGCGGAAGGAGGGACGATTGCGAGCACGCTCGCGGCGACGCCGTCTTACTTAAAGCAATTCGCCTTCGCCGTCCCAGCAATCGGGGCCATTCCGGACCGCTTTTACGCAACCTTTACGTTTTCACGCATCTATTACCTGTCGGCTCCCCGCTGGCGGGCGCCGCAAAGACGGTACTTGTGGAAAGAAAGGCGATTTTACACGGGCGGCGTTGCCGACGGCCTCCGTCGGTCGAAACCGACTTCTATGCGTCGGTTGTTTTGGTTCGCCTGTTTCCTGGCCGCGGTCGCGGGGCCCTACCTTTGGTCCAATCCAGAGGTTGCCGCCGCCTGGAAGGCCCGCGCGCTGACGCTCCTGCAACAACTCACGGCTGCCCCAGCCAACCCCGAGTCCCATGCGGCCTCCGGGCCTTATGACGGCCAAACGGTCTTCCGCCCTGTCGATGGTTTGGACGCGAACGGCTTCGCGCCCGGCAGCGGCCCCGTGAACGGGTTCGACGGGAGCCGGTTCGGGGCGAACGGCGCTGGGTGGAATCAACAGGACGGGCTGTCTGGTGAAGTCGCCGAACACCCGTTTGTTTCGACCCTCCGACCGCTTGATCCTCAGGCGGTATTGCCGGTGGAGGAGGGCGACGATCCACCATCGCAAGGTTCGGCGCCAGGACCGCGGCTCGCCGGTCCAGCGGTGACGAACTTCGATTTCCTGTTCCGTTTCGAAGTCGGTCCCGAGTGGGTGACTGACCACTGGTCTCGTGTCTCGACGGTTCGCAGCGACGAAGGCTGGCTGGGACTCCGCGTGCCAGTGGTCACCGGGATGGCCCCCGATGACTTGGCGGGATCGCTCACCTACTACTTCGACGCGTGGCGACGGCTCCAACGCGTCGCCTTTCACGGCACGACGGGCGACGCCCGTCGCGTCATCGCTTGGTCCGCCAACCAAGGACTTCGCCGGGAACCGGCAGTCGCGGCTGAACTATTCACGCGACGTTGGAATGGCCGCGCGACGAGCGTCTTGGCGATTCAGCGACCCGCGGTGATTTCCAGTCAACGGCCCAATCAACGCCAGGAAGTGCTGCTGGAGATCAGTCCGCCGGACAGTCGCAGCGAAGTCAGCCGGGAAATGCAGGCGTGGCTACGAACGAACCGACCGGGCCGCTAACCGTTCGTTCGCACCCCGGTCCCGGCCTTGGGTGATTGCGAAGGTCTTCACCCTTGGCGTTTCCAGCACGCGCAAGCTTACGAGCTACGAGCCAAAACGACTCGGCGATTATCGAACGGTATCGCGGTTACTGCGGATCCAGCAGCGCCGGAGTCG
>CAIXSC010000386.1 GCA_903921945.1 uncultured Planctomycetaceae bacterium | reverse complement strand
TTCCATCGTGAGCTCGTCGTCTTTCGGAATGCGCGCGAGCAGGCCGGCGAGCATGCCGCGGCGGGAACTGATCGCGGCGTTGATGAGCGGCGAGTTCATCAGCACGAGAGCTTGCGGGATCGAGCCGACTTCTTCTTCGCGAGGATTGCTGGGATCGTACCCGAATACTTGATTGAACACGAATCGCGGGCCACGACGCAGCGCGGCGGCCGCTCCATTTCCACCGGGCCCCGGTCCGGCGCCCGGCGGCGGTTCAACGATTCCGAGCAGTCCCGCGAGTTGGTTGAAGATCTGATCGCCGCGTAACCGGCTGGCGACATTCGCTGTGAACGGCGCATCGTCAGGTCCGCGGCGACTGCGGCTGGGACGCTGGTAGGCGGCCGTTTGGGTGACGATGCGGTAGAGCCGCTTGACGTCGTAATTCGAGTCGGTGAAGGCGGTGGCCAGGCGGTCGAGCGTTTCTGGGGCTGCGCATTGACGATCCGGGCCCATATCGTCCACCGGTTCGTAAAAGCCTTCCCCCACCAGTTCGGCCCAGACGCGATTGACCATGGCCCGAGCGAACCAGGGGTTTTCCCGCCGCGTGAGTTCCGTGGCGAATTTCGTCCGCCGCAACTCGTCTTTCGTGCCGACAGGAACCGATTCGCCAGTGACGAAAAACACTGGTTGCATCAGCGTGCCTCTGGCCTGCGGATCTTTCAAATCGGGCATGTAATGTTCGAGCGTCCCGCGGACCCGCATGGCGGGCATACGCGGTCCAAAACGCGGTTCAAAGTCCGAGGCGGCGACCGTCAGGTCGAGCGGTCCTTTCATCGGATTGGGCCGCAGGGCGACTCGCGGGAAGAACGCCGCCATCCGATGGAACTCGTCGCGTTTCCAACGATCCGTCGGATGGTCGTGGCACTGGGCGCACGAAATCTGAATGCCGTTGAAGATCCGTGTCGCCTCCGCGACCACTGCTTCCGGTTCCCCCCGGTGCGCGAAGAACAGCGCCGTCGCGCCGTCTTCCATGACTTCGCCTTCGGCGGTCACCAGCGCGGTCGCGACCCGATCCCAAGCGACGTTGTTATTCAATTGCTCGGCCAAGTAGTTCGCGGCGAGTTCGCTGCCGATCAGTGCGCGGTCCTCGGTGCGCCGATAGAAAATGACGTCCCGCCAGTAGCGTCCCCAGTTTTCGCCGAACCGCCGATCGGCCAACAACCGCTCGACCAACAAGGCACGCTTGTCCGGGGACGTATCGAGCACAAACAGCGTGGTTTCCTCGGGCGTTGGCGGCTGTCCAATCAGATCGAGCATCACGCGGCGCAAAAACGTTTCGTCATCGACCCCGGCTGGCTTGGCCGCGGCAACCGCGGTTTCGCGTTCCAGCAAACGGTCGACATCGATCGCAACTTGGGAAATCGCGACCTGGGAACTCGCCGCCGGGGTCGCCGCCGCCGAGCGGCTTGAACCCGTCGCGGTGGACTCAGCGGCGCCGGCCGACGAACCGATGGACAATCCGGTCACGTAGCTGCCCAGGGATCCGATGAGCACGCCGAGGATCATGCCCGCCATCGGGCCGGCGGCAAACGCTCGTCGATGAAAACCATCCAGCGGCTGATGACAGAACTGCGGATGGGAGAAGCTGATTTGGCTGGGATCACTGAGTCGCATGGCGTGCCTCCACCGAGTACTGCCGATCCAAGTACTGCCGATCCGGTTCTACCGATCCAAGTTCTACCGATCGGCGCTCGTCGATATTACCCTCTAACGCCGCTGAGGCCGCCAAGTTGCGGATAATTCCCGCTGGGATCGCTCGCCGGCCCGGATTTTTCGCGAGCGGCTCCCCGAGGTGGGCTGATGACTGCGAAGTCGCCCGAGCCATTCGCCAAGCGGCTCGAAAGCGCCGCTTGGAGACCCTGGTGCTCGGCGGGTCATGCCAGCAGTTCGGATACCACTCGGGCTTCTTGACCATCAATGAGCGATTGCGGGCGCAGGTTTTTGACGAATGTCAGTTGGGTGTGATCCAAGCCAAAGAGATGGAGCAACGTGGCGTGGTAGTCGCTGTGGGTGACGACGTCTTTCACCGCGCGATGGCCCCATTCGTCGGTTTCGCCGTGAATCATGCCGGCCTTCACGCCGCCGCCTGCCAGCCACATGCTGAAGCCGTAGGTGTTATGGTCGCGACCGACTTTGTCGGGCCCGGTGTCGTTTTGAATGACTGGCAGGCGGCCCATTTCCCCACCCCAGTGGACCAGGGTCGTGTCGAGCAGTCCGCGTTGCTTGAGGTCGCGGACCAGCGCGGCGGATGGCTGATCCGTCTTGCGGCATGCGGCTGGAAGGGCCGTGCGAATCGAGCCATGGTGGTCCCAAAACTGGTAACGCGTGTAAAGCTGCACGAACCGCACACCACGCTCGACCAATCGCCGCGCGATCAGGCAGCGGGTCCCGTAATCGCGAGTCGCCGGGTCGTCGAGTCCGTAGAGCGTGTGGGTGGCGGCCGATTCCTGGCTGATATCAACCGCCTCCTTCGCCGCCGATTGCATGCGTGCCGCGAGTTCATAACTGGCGATGCGGGCCTCCAAATCCGATTCGCCCGGATGGCGCGCCAGATGTTCGCGGTTCATTTCACCAAGCAATTCCAGATACGCTTCTTGCGGGCGGCCGCGATGGAGCGCCGACGGATCGAGGTTCAGAATCCGCGGCTCGCGCGGCCGCACCACGGTGCCTTGGTAGAGCGACGGCAGCCAGCCATTCGCCCAGTTCTGCACCCCGAGCACCGGCAGTCCATCCGGATCGGTCAAGACAACGAATGCGGGCAAATCCCGAGACTCGGTGCCAAGTCCGTACGTCATCCAGCTGCCGAGCGACGGGCGGTAGGAAATTGGCCGCCCGGTGTTCAAGGCGTCGATCGATTGGCCGTGATTGTTCACGCCAGTCCGCATGGAACGGATCAGCGTAATGTCGTCCGCGATCTCGCCCAGGTGCGGCAACAGCTCGGACAGTTCCATGCCGCATTCGCCGTGCCGCTGAAACTTCCATGGACAGCCGAGAATCCTCGCGCTCGCCTCGGCCGCGTTGTCGTATTTGATTTCGCCCGCGAACTTCTCGCCATGGTGTTTGTTGAGCAACGGTTTGGGGTCGCACAGATCGACCGCGCTCGGCCCGCCCTGCATGAAGAGCGAAATCATCGCCGTGGCTCGCGCCGGACGGGGTGGAGTTTTCGGAAGCGTGTCGAACGTTCGCGGCGCGAGTTCGGGACGAGGCGGAGCGGCCGTCGCCTGTTCGCCCCGCAAGAGCCACTCGAGCGCGACCGAGCCGACGCCAAAGGTCGCCGCGCCAAGCAGTTCCCGCCGAGTCGTAGGCCGCGTTGCCTGGGTTTCGTTCATCGCTTGGTTCCTTGCTTGCTTATTCCAGCCACTTTCACCGCGACACGGCTCAATCCACGTACAGGAACTCGCTAGCGCTCAATAACGCTTGGCAAAACGACGCCAACGCGAGCCGCGAGTCGGCGGGCGACGTGTTATCGACGCGTTTGGCGGCGTAGGCGGCCGTTTGCCGGGCGAGGAACGCGACGGTGCGTGCGAGTTCGCGGTCGGTGGGAGCGCGGCCGAACACACGTTCGAAACCGCGGCGGGTTTGCTGCGCGGGGTCCGGTCCCGCTTCCCGGAGCAGTTGATCGGCAAGCACTCCGGCTTGCTCCAGCAGGAATTCGCTGTTCATCAACATCAGCGCTTGCGGGGCGACCGTGGACTGGGCGCGGCCCGTGCAGTTGGGTTCGAGCGTTGGCAGGTCGAAGGCGTCGAGCACACCGAGCGGCCGGGACCGGCGCACTTGCACGTACACGCTGCGCCGATGATCTTCGCCATGCATGGGAATGATCGGGCCGGGGCGATTCTCGCCATTCTTATTTTCGATCCCGATGACAATTTGACCGACATCGTCTTCCATGACCGGGACCGCGGGTCCATGGGCCTTGAGGTTGAGCGAGCCGTTGACAGCGAGGATCGCGTCGCGAATCGCTTCGGCCTCCAACCGGCGGACGGACATGCGCGACCAAAGTTGGTTATCCGGATCGCGGGTTTCGGCGTCTTCGCGCCGCTCGGAAGATTGCTGGTACGCGGTCGAGAGCAGGATGTCGCGATGCCAGCGTTTCACGGACCACGCGTGGTCGGTGGCGAGTCGATCGGCAAGCCAATCGAGCAATTCAGGATGCGTGGGCGGAGCGCCGAGCTTCCCGAAGTCGCCCGCTGTCGCCACGATGCCCCGGCCAAAATGATGCATCCAAAAGCGATTGGCGAGCACGCGGCCGACGAGTGGATGCTGGCCATTGGTCAGATGCCTGGCGAATGCCAGCCGCCGACCGCTGGTCGGAGTCGCCGGATCTTTGGCGGAAAACGGGGCGGTCGAAACCACCGAAAGATCGCCGGGCGGAAGTTCTTGCTTGGGGAAATCCGGGTCGCCTCGATCGTGCAACTGAGTCGGCGGCAAGTGGCCGGGCACCTCGGTCAAGCAGCTGATGAAATCTTCGACTGGCTTGGTCGCGCGAAACGCCTCGATCCGTTCCGATTCTTTCTTCAGGTCGGCAGCGGCGGCGCTGTCGTACAGGTAGAGCGATCCGGCGTCGACGTTGACGCTGGGGAACTCTTTGATGAGCTGCTGCTGTTCGGGAGTGCGTTTCGCGGCCGGTGTGTCGCGGGCGAGCCGGGCCGCATCGACGCGGTCGCCCGGAATACGTCCCAGTTGGCGATCCGCCGTTCGCTGGATGTACTCCAACTGCTTCGCCTGCCGTTGGCCCTCGAGCCGTTTCGCTTCCGCTTCGATATCGGCCGAACGTGCTCGATCGGCGTCGGTTGCGAGCGAGACGAGCCGTTGAGCGGGTGGGCGCCAACGCTTCCAGTCCATCGCCGGTTCGAATATCGCCCGCATGCGATAGTAATCGGTTTGCGGAATCGGGTCGTAACGATGATTGTGGCACTGGGCGCAGCCGACGGTCATGCCGAGCAGCGATGTGGTGACCACTTTGATGGTTTCCGCCACGACCGCGTTGCCAGCCTCTTTGGGCGCCACACCCGAAGCCGATCCGTCCGGCACCGTGCGGAGAAACCCCGTGGCGATCAGCCGCTCGCGATCCTCGTCCGACAAGTTGGCATGCGGCAGCGGCACAAGCTCGTCGCCCGCCAGCTGCTCGACGATGAACGAGTCCAGCGGCCGATCGCTGTTGAAAGCCCGGATGACGTAGTCGCGGTATTTGAAAGCGTAGGGACGCACCGGGTCGGTCTCGGTGTAGCCCTCGGAATCGGCATAGCCGGCGGCGTCGAGCCAATGCCGGCCCCAGCGTTCCCCGTAGCGGGGCGATGCCAGCCAACGGTCCACGGCTCGCGCCCAAGCATCCGGTGAGGCGTCGGTGGACGACTCGTTGGCGGACCCGGCATTGGCCGCGCCCGCGACCGTGACCGCGGCGGTGAACTCGGCCGTTTCTTCCGCCGTGGGTGGCAAGCCGGTCAGATTGAAAGCGAGGCGCCGCAGTCGCGTGGCCGCGTCGGCGGGTGGCGCGAAACTCAGTGCGCGGGCCTCGAGCTTTTCGAGGAGAAAGGCGTCGACCGGCGTTCGCACAGCGGCCGGTTGGCGAACGGTCGGCACCGAGCGGCGCTGCGTCGGTTGAAACGCCCAATACGATCGCTCGATCTCGGTGATGTCGCCCACCGCCGCCGGATCGGCGGGCTCGGCGCTTCGCACGGACGCTCCGGCCGCGATCCACCGTTCGATCAACCCGATCTCGGCGGCCGACAGTTTCGACTTGGGCGGCATCTCGCCATCGCGTATCCGCTGGAACAAGCGGCTCGCGTTCGGCTCACCCGCGACGATCGCCGCACCGGACTCGCCGCCGGCGACCGCGAGCCGACGCAACCGCAGATCGAGCCCGCCCTCTTTCTTGCCATCCTCGCCATGGCAATGGAAGCAATGCGCTTTGAATAGCGGGCGAATGTGCTCCTCGTAAGTCAACGAGGGATCCGCGGCCGCCGCCAGCCCTGCCGACAGCGTGACCACTGCCGCTGCGAGTATCGTTGAATTCGGGATCGACACAGCCATCCACCGTCGCGTCGGACGCATCGGGAAGTTCTCCTAGTCTGTCTTTGGACAGCATGGCCGACGGGCACCCGCTGAGCAAGGGTGAAAACCGCCGGGTCAATCCCGGGAACGGTGCGTCATCGCGAGCACATCGACCCCGGCGTTATCGATCGCCCCGAGCGTCGACGGACAAGATGTCCGTCGTACAAGGACGGGGCACCACGAAGCGACGACCAGCGGCACCCACTTTGTACGACGGACATCTTGTCCGTCGCGAGCATGTCG
>CAIXSC010000385.1 GCA_903921945.1 uncultured Planctomycetaceae bacterium | reverse complement strand
CCTCCAAACCGTATTCGCGACGCGGTGCCGAATTCCGCTTCCAGCGGCGACGGACAAGATGTCCGTCGTACAAAGAGGAGGTTGGCCAGGATCGAGGCCCACCCGGCAACGTTTGCATCCGCCTTGCTCGTTTACCGCCGAGCCGTAGGCGACGGCCGGGTTGGCACCTCAATCGGCGCCGCGAGAGCAAATCGCGGCTTGCGGCGCTGCCAGCGCCCTCGGCTTGGCGGTAAACGAAAAACCGCCCTCGTCGATCGCCATTCGCGCCAAGTGTTTTCTTCTTTGCAGCGATATGTCAGCCTACCAGGCGGCTTCGAGTTGGCCGACGATTTGGCGGGCGAGGCCCTCGAGGGCCGATTGTTGCTGTGTGGCCATCGATTGACCGGCTTCGGCGATCAACCCGGTGCTTTGCGAAATACCGAAAAAGGCGCTCGGCATCGGGATCTCGGTGCGCTGGATGAGCGGTTGGCCGAAGCGGTCCACCCAGTCGACTTGCACGACGAAGGTGAGCCGCAAGTCGCGCGGCTCGTCCGTGCGCGTTTCGATCGAGAGATCCTTCCGATCCGAGATGAGCTGGCAACGCAAGACGCTTTCCGCGGTCGACGGATCGCCCACCACCTTGTACGGCGTGCTTAACTCAATCTGTTTGACAACCGCTTCGGTGAGCCGCTCGCCCAGATTCCGTCGAAATGACGACGACTCGATCATCGGCACATGCACCGTTCGCAAGTCGTTTCGGTACAGGCTCCGCGCACCCATCCGGTAGCCCATACACCCCGTCGAGACGGCGAACACCACCACCCCCGCCATGAACAAACTCACGGCCAACTTCCGCGAAACGGCAAGTCGCACAGCCATCATCCGCACAGCCATCATCCGCACAGCCAGCATCCACACAGCCATCATCCGCACAGCCATCATCCGCACAGCCAGCGCGACGAGGGCCCAGTCGCGGGTGGCGGCGACTTGTGGCTTGGCTCGGGGTGGCGTGAGTTGGGACGGGCGGGCGGACATTAACGGGGTTTTCCCGAGGTTTCAACGACGTCGGGGCTGAAGAGTGGTTTGGCGATTTCACGCTTCGGGAACATTTCCACCAACCATTCGAGCTTCTGGGGCGGAACGGGCGGGTCGCTTGTGTGGGCCGCGATCCGCTCCTTGGCGTCGTCGGCGAACGGCGTGTCGGTGTATTCGCGCGCCACTTGGTCCAAGTAAAAAGCCGACGCGCGGTATTCCTGGCGAAGTTCGTGATAACGCCCCATCGTCCAGAGCCGCTCCGCCTTTTTGAAGCGGATCTCGGCGAGCACGCGTTTGAGGTACTCTTCTTCCTCCGCCGCCTGTTTCGGGAATTGGCGTCGCGTTTGTTTCAGCAGCATCTCCGCCTGCTCCAACGGTTCTCCCGAGTAATCGGGGCCTTCGTAGCACAGCAACTTGGTCTTGAGTCCAAGGAAGTGGGCCGTGAATTGGTGCTCGCTGCTGGGAAACGTTTTGCGGAGATCGGTGTAAAACTCGTCCGCCTTCTCGAAGTCCCCTTGGGCGAAATAGGAATTGGCGGCGGCTAGCGTGGCGTCATCGCTGAGCTTGCCTGTGGGGTCGTCGATGCGGATTTTGTCAAACACTCGATAGGCGTGGCCGCGAGTGTCACGCCAGGGAAAGCGGTTGTCGAAGAGGTTGACGGAGGCGAAGTTCTGCGGATCGCGTTTATCGACATCCAGCCAGTATTGGGCGATCGTGAACCGACGGGCGTCGATGACGTCCATGTGCCGAGTGTTGGGGTGCTGTTTGATCAGCAGCTCGTATTGGGTGTTCGCGGCCGCGTACTGGTCGGAGAAGAAGTAACTTTCTCCAGCCAGGAATCGGGCGTCCTCGTCCAACAGCGAATTGGGCCAGTTATTCGCCGCTTCCACATAGAGATCGGCGGCCCGCTGGAATTGGTCGTTTCGATCGTCGCCGCTGGTTGCCAGTGCCTGCGCGTAAACTCCTTCGGCTTCGATGAACTTCGCGCGGGCCACGGAGGTGCTTGGACCATACCCGAATTGATCTTTGACCTTCGCGACCACGTAGGTCGGCTTGAGAACGTCGAAACCCTCGGCTTTGGGTTTTTCCAGCGGGTCGTATTCGTCCCGATAACGCTGCTCGACGTAGCTTGCGCGGCGCACCGTATCGGGTTCGGCAGTGCTGGTCGCCCCAGCGTTCGCCGGCGGGGACGCGTTGGCCACGCTTGCCCGGGGCGCGGCGGCAACCGCGCCTGCCGTCGACGACGGTCCCGCATTGGGAGACAGCAACCGGCCAAGGCCTAGCGGGTAGGAATTGTAAGACCGATCCGAAAAGCGAACGCAGCCCGTCGCTGAGGCGGCCGCAACCAACACCCAAACGAAGCTACGCGTCCAGCGTGCCATGCCCAGGAATCGCGTCCACCGTGATACCGTACCCAGGGTTTGCGAGCTGGGCGTTCCCGTCACGCGGGCGCCAAACGGCGCTCGGAAGACGTGATGCGATGGCGGAGGAGGCGCAGTGGGTGCGGGTCGGCGCATGCCGGGAGTTCCTTCTCCAGAGTCACGGTTTCCAACAGGGACGGGACGTTTTGGCTATCAGGCGGTGCGTGGGGCCGACGGTGGGCGGCGGTGGCTATTCAGCTTGGGTGAACGTGTGTGTGAATCGCGGATCGGGGCCGCGACTGGCGTAAGCTTGCAGCCAAGGGTGCAGCCTTGGCGTTCGGCCCAACAGGTTGGCGATGTAGTGATTGATGACGGCTCGTAACTCGCCGCGGACCGCGCCGGGGACAGAGCGTTCCGTGGCTGTCGTTCGCTGCTGAGCCCCTAGACCGTTGACCGCCAGGCTGCCGGCGGCATCGGTCGAGTGGTTCGGGGCGGTCTTCTCGCGGGCTGCGTTCAGGGTGAAATCGGGATTGTTGTGGGGTGTGTCGAGTTCGGCTTCGCGTGCGAACCGGCGGAGCGTCAAGAGCGTCGGCTCGCTGACGTTGACGACGGCGTGTTGTCCGGGGCGGCAGGCGGGGCAGAGGACGCCACCGGCGAGGTAGCCGAACGCCACGCGTTCACTGGCCTCGACTTGGCAGCCGCAACCGACGCATTCCTGCAAGCTAGGCAAGTGGCCCAATTCGCGGAGTGCGGCGAGCTCGAACCGCAGGACCGTCGCGAAGACATCGCCGTCGCCGTCCAGGGCCGCGATGGCGCCCAGGGCCGCGTCGAACAGGGCTTCGTGAGGGTCGTGCGTATCGGTCATCTCCCGCAGCAATTCGATGACGTAGTATCCAGCGTACAGCCGGGACAAGTCACGAGTTGCCGCCCGAAACCGCCGCTCCAACTTGGCCTCGGTGAGGAGGTCCAGCACGTCGGCCGATTTCCGCAGGAACACTACGCGACACACGGCGAGCAGGTCAAGGGCAGCCTCGAAGGGGCTCTTGGGCCGTCGCGCCCCTTTCGCCAGCGCGCTCACCTTCCCGAAATCCCGGGTGAAGAGTGTCACGACGCAGCTGGTCTCGCTGAACTCCACCACCCGCAAGACGATCGCGAGACTCTTCTCGGCCGGCATAGGCGACTCCGTGCCTTATCGGTGGCGTTGTCAGTAGCGGGGCTGGAGACCGAAGGCGGCCAGATAATGGCGTTCTCGTTCCCGCATCACGGTCCGGTCGTCCGGTTCATGGTCATCGTAGCCGACCAAATGCAGCGTGCCATGCACGACGTACAGCAACAGTTCATCCGCCGGCGCCCAGCCGTATTCCTCCGCGGACCGCATGGCCGTATCGGCGCTCGCGATCACTTCGCCCTCGATGCGCCAGGGGGCGCTCGATTCCTCCAGCAAAAAACTGAGCACATCGGTCGCGTAGTCGTGCTGGAGGAACTGGCGGTTCAAGCGGTGGATCGTCGGATCGTCGACGATCGCCAAACTGACTTCCGCCCGCGACACGCCTTCGCCAGCCAGGATGGCGCGAACCGCCTCTCGCAGTCGCTGGCGGTCGACCGCCAGGCGCTCTTGAGCGTTGTTCACCGGCACACGATAGGGAGATTTTTCAACCATCCATCCAAGCCATCGGGGACCACGGTTCGGCAGCGGCGTCACGACCCGCTGGGTTGGTCGGGATATTTGACGCGGCCATGGTAAACGGCGGACAGCGATTTGACCAAGCTTTGCTCAATGGTGTGCAGTTGCTCGAGTGTCAGTCCGCATTCGGAGAACTGATCGTCGAGCAGCCGTTTCCGGGAAATATCGCGCACTAGGTTTTCGATGCGGGAAGGGGCCGGATCGACGAGCGTGCGGCTGGCGCT
>CAIXSC010000384.1 GCA_903921945.1 uncultured Planctomycetaceae bacterium | reverse complement strand
CCGATGGGTGGACGCGGTCTCGGATGACAGGTCGAACGCCTCGGGCGCTGCCACCTGCATCCCGAAAGCCGTCTCCAGGGATTGGATCCGCGCGGCGAGTTGCGGGTCGGAGCCGCGACGCGACAAATGCCGCCGGTTTAACGACTGGGCCAGCCCCAACTCCATTTCCTGCAAACTCGCGTCACGCTGGCGACGCTTGATGTTCGCAATCGGTTCGGCCCCTGGCGCCACGGCCGTCCCTTGGTGGCAACCCGGCAGGAAGTCGGCCGCCCAAACCTGGCCGCCCGCGTACGGAGTCGCCGGGGCGAGCACCATGAACGAGGGCAGGTTGCGATTCTCCGTGCCCAACCCGTAGCTCACCCACGATCCAATACTCGGCCGGGCAAAGGTCACGGAACCGGTATGTATGCCGAGCGTCGCTTGAAAGTGGTCGGCATGATCGTTGCGCATCGAGTTCAACACGCAGAGATCGTCCGCATGTTCGGCGATCCGCGGAAACAGGTCGCTTATCCACAGTCCGGATTGGCCGCGCTGCTTGAACTCCCATTGAGGTCGCTTGAAGAACTTTTCCACCGACCGGTTGTTCAACGCGAACGCTTCGAGCATTCGCGCGGGCACTTGGTAACTCTTGTTGTGGTCGGCGAACAGTCGCGGCTTGTAGTCGAACGAGTCGACGTGGGAAACGCCTCCGCTCATGTTCATGAACACCACTCGCGTCGCACGCGGGCGGTGATGGGGCGGCTTCGGCGCCAGCGGGTCGCTGTCGTCAGCCAGCAGCCGGGACAAAATGCCCGGCCACAGCAACGACCCGGCCGCCAACGATCGCATGGCGCCGCGCCGCGAGGGTTGGAACCCAACCGGTTGGCTCTGAGGGCGATCGCGACGGTCCCGATCGCGCTCGCTACGCAATTCATCGAAGCATCGAGAAGTCATCGGATCAGTCCACATAAAGGAATTCGTTGCTGGCTAGAAGAGCGCGCGCCATCGCGGACCACACTTGTCGATCATCGGTCGGTGTCAGTCGCTGCCGGTAGGCTGCAAGGAACGCGGAGCAGTCCGCGAGTTCCGCTGGAGTTGCCGGGCGGCTCCAGACCAATCGGCAGGCGGCATCGATGCGCGACGAGTCATCGCTACCGGCGCCCATCGCGCGCGTCGCCACGTTCGCAGCCACGCGATGCGCCAGCGGGTCGTTCAACGCGAACAGCGCTTGCAGCGGGGTGGTGCTGGGCGAACGCATACCGGTGCTGGAACTCGGGTCGGCGCCGTCAAAGAGCGCGAGATACGAATGGCGTTTGAGCCGCGATTGCATCAAGTACAGGCTGCGGCGATTGGATTCGTAGACCGCGACAAACGGATTGTGTTGCGTCCAGCCCCACGTATGGCGAGGAGGAAACGGGTGAGCGCCGGCTGGCGATTCGTCCAATTCTCCACCCACCCACAGCAGCGTGTCGCGAATCGCTTCGGCATCCAAGCGACGACGCTCAAACCGCCACCCCAACGCGTTGGTCGGGTCCTTTGCCACATTGGCTTGAAGGTCGGCTGTTCGTCGAACCGCACTGGCCCCGACCGTATCCTTCGATTCGTTCGCGTCGCTGCTATCGACGGATTGGCTCGCCAACTGCCAAGCTCGCGAGAGCAGGATGCGGCGGTGGAGCGCCTTGAGCGACCAGCCGTCGCGAATGAAGCCGGAGGCGAGATGCTCCAGCAAATCCGGGTGAGTTGGCGGCTGGCCGCGGACTCCGAAATCATTTGGAGTCGCCACGATGCCGCGACCAAAATGATGCAGCCAGACGCGATTGACGAAGACCCGGGCGGGAAGCGGATTCGCGGGGCTGACGAGCCATTCGGCGAGTTCCCGCCGGCCGCTTCCCTGAGCGTCAGGCGGCAATGGTTGGCCGCCGAGCACTTCGAGGAAGCGGCGTGGCACTTCGTCTCCCAATCGCTTGGGATCGCCACGCAGTTGGAGGCGGGTATTCGCCGGTTTTCCCTCGGCGACCGCGTACGCGTCGTCAATCGGCGGCGACTCGTTGACGGCCGCCGCGCGTCGCTTTCGCGCGTCCGCCAATTGGGCGACGGCGGCGTCGACGGCCGTCTTTTTGTCGGGTCCCTCCGGCAACTTCTTCGCTTCCGACTCGGCCAGTTCCCGTTGCTTGATTTCGGCGTCGAGCGCGGCGAGTTTCTCGCGATGCGGAGCGACGAGCCGTTCGATTTCCTCCGGGCTGATCAACGGAACGAAATCGGCCTGCTTCTTGTCCGCTTCGGCCCCTGGGAACGGAAACCGCGTGCTCTCGAAAATCCCGTACCACGCGTAGTAGTCGCGCGTCGTGAACGGATCGAATTTGTGGTCATGGCAGCGAGCGCACGAAACGGTCGCTCCCAGAACGGCCTTTCCGAGATTGTCGATCGCGTCCTCGATCGTCAGGTGGTGCTCGCCATCGCGACTTCCGCCGAACCGTCGCGCGATCGCTAGGTAACCGGTCGCGATCAGATTCTCCTGACGCTCGGCGGGCGAGGCTGCCGGCAGCAGATCGCCGGCAATCTGCCGTCGCAGGAATTCGTCGTACGGCAAATCGCGTTGGACGGCGCGTACGACCCAGTCGCGATAGCGGTGGGCTTGGGGCACCGGGTAGTCCGACGCATTGCCGCTGGTGTCGGCGTAACGCACCACATCCAACCAATGACGGCCCCAGCGTTCGCCATAACGCGTTGAATCGAGCAAACGATCGATCGCCAAGGCGAACGCTTGGGGCGAAGGAGCGGCCAGAAACGACTCCAACAGCGCGGGCTCTGGCGGCAGGCCCGTTAGATCGAACGCGGCTCGCCGCAACAGCGTCTGCGGATCGGCGTCCGGAGCGGGAACAAGTCCTGCCGCTTCCCAGCGGGCCAACAGAAAAAAGTCGATCGAGTTTCGGGGCCATCGGGTGGCTTTCACCGTCGGCATGGGCGGATCGGCGAGTGGCCGGAAAGACCAGAATTCACGGCCTTCGGCTATGGTCAGCGGCCCTCGGGCCATTGGTTTTCCCTCGCTGCCGTCCGCTGCCGGGGCCTGTCGCGGATCGGCCGCGCCCTCTTTCACCCACGTTTCCAAGTCGGCGATCTGCGCGGCGCTCAGTTTGCCTTTCGGCGGCATTTTCGGCGCCGAGTCGGCGTGACGCACCGCGGCAATCAGCAGACTGCGTTCCGGTTCACCGGGCACAATCGCCGGCCCGGAATCCCCGCCCTGCGCCCAGCCGGCTCGCGAGTCGAGCCGCAGGCCAGCCTGCCGCTTCCGCGCGTCACTGCCGTGGCATTCCAGGCAATGGGCCACGAGCAGCGGTCGGATTTTCTGTTCGAAAAAATCGTCGTTCGCAGCCGCCGATACTGGCCGCGGGTGGCTTGCGAATAACCCAAGCAATCCGGTCAGGCCGAATAGCCCGGCCAATCCGATCGCTCTAGCCAGTCGAGTGGCGGCGAGGAAAGAGAGGACGTGCCGACCGGAGCACGGCAAAGCTTGGTGACGAATGCGTGGCGTCATGCGCGGGTCCCTTTCGGGGTCGGCGAGTTTGGCTCGCGAATGAGCGGGTTGTCCTTGCCAGCGAGGTCGAGCATTTCGGCGAGTCCGGCGGCCGCGAACTCGCGGCCGCTGACGTAGCGCCCGGGCTGCATCCAGCCGAGCAAGTGTTCATACGGCATGGCAAAATACATCGCAAGCAGCCGATCCATGTCCTGCTCGAGGTGTTCAAAATGCCGGGCCCATTCGCGGGCTTCGGCCAAGCCGATATTCTCTTCGCTCTGCCATTTCAACGGGTGGAAGAGCAGCACGCTGAACGGCGTGACGACGCGGCGACGGCACGCGGCAAGCGGCCAGAGGGCGGCCGATGAACATTCGCCGGTCACGATCCCGGTGGCGTTGAGCCGACGAACGGTCATCAGGGTGAGCAGCGAAATGGCGGTGTAGGCGCCGCCGCCCGGACAATCGAAGTACAGCGTGCAGCGGCCGCCCTCGGGCACCTCCAGCAGCTTGTCGACAACGCTGGATTCGGACTCGGATAGGTCGCCGACAACCGCGATTTCCGGGATTTCCTCTTCCCGGCGCGAAGACTTTCGAGCCATAGTGCGGTGGTTCCAATGGGGGGGCGGAGGTGGTGCGACCCGGCAACGGATCGGCTGGCTGCGGCGGAACTGTTTTCTTACCGAGGGATCAATATAATCGATGGCGAGTTCGCCTTTCCCTCACGAATCGGACGTTCGATGGGCATCAAGTTTCTCTGTCCGCACGGCCACAAGTTAAATGTCAAATCGTTCCTGGCCGGCAAAAAGGGCGTCTGCCCGGAATGTGGCGAACGGTTTGTCGTGCCGCTGATGAGCACCCCGAATCAGCGGACAATGTCGATCGGACAGTCCCAGCAGTTTGGACCGGGCCACTTGCCGCAGGACGACGATGCGGACGACGGTGCCCCGGGTCCGATCTCGCCAGCAGCGAACTCGTTAGCGCCGAACTCAACAGCAGCGAACTCGCCGGCAGCGTTTCCCGGCGGAATTTCCCCCGCGTTTTCTTCGGCCGCCGCGTCGCCCGCCGCGTCGCCGTCGGCCTTTCCCGCAGGCTTTCCCTCCGCTTACCCGTCGGCGTTTCCCTCCGCCAGTCCCAACTCGCTCCACGCAACGGCTGCCTCGCCGACCGCCTCGCCGACCGGTTTTCCAACCAGTTTTCCAACCGCCGTCCCAGCGAACGCCTCGGCAGGGATACCGGCAGCAACACCAACCGCCACACCAAACGCGCAACCAACGGCGACGGTCGCCGTGGCAACCGCCGCGAACATGCCGGCTGCCGCAGCCGCCAACCCGGCCAACCCGCTCCTGCGAACGGCTGGGGCCGCAGTGCCTGGTTTTCCCGCAGCCGCGTTCGGAACTGGTATTGCCGCGGCCGCGACGCCCAACCCGTTGCCCGGCGCCTATCCATTCCCAGGGCTCGTACCAGGGGCCAGTCCTGGCGCTAACTCCAGCGCGATGCCGGGCGCGATGCCGGGTGCGTTGCCCAGCGCGAATCCACGTGCGATTCCCGGCACGATTCCCGGCGCGTTGCCTGGCGCGACGCCTAGCGCGATTCCCGGTGCGATGCCTGGCGCGATGCCTAGCGCGATTCCCGGCGCGATGCCGGGGGTTACGCCTGGGGGCTTGGCCGGAGCGTTCCCGGGAGTTGTCGCGGGAGGCGTTGCCCCGACCCCTTCCGCAGTGCCGCACGCGTTTACCGGTGCTTTGCCAACGTCGCTGCCATTGTCTCCCATGCCCGCCGCGCCAACCCCCGCCCCACTCGATCCGCTTGTCGAAGCGCCCCAGGCGAAATGGTATGTGCGGCCACCCGCTGGCGGCCAATTTGGGCCGGCCGACGCGGTCCTGATGCGTCAGTGGATTGGGGAAGGCCGGGTGAGTGCCGAATCGATGGTATGGCGCGAAGGCTGGTCGGACTGGAAAAAGGCCGGCGGCTTGCTCCCCGGAGTCGCCGGGACGACGGCAGCGGCCCCCAGCGGCGCGACTGCCAGCGGCGCGACCGCCAGCGCTGGAGGCCAGTTGCTCAAGGGCCCCGATGCGGGACTGGGCGCCGGTCACGGATTGTCCCGATCACTTACCAGCAACGCGTCGGCGTCTCCCGTCGTGGACACGCGAGCGAACTTGCCGCGTCCGAAATCTTCGCATTGGGGATTGGTTTTCGTGTTGCTGATGGCCATCGTTGCGGCGGGGATGATGGTTGTTCTCGTTTACGTAATCCGGTCTAATTAGCGGCCTCTGGGGCTCGGCCAAATTCCGAACGCCGCATGCCTTGCTAAGGCCTTCGCACTGTTTTGTTTCGATCATCCTTCAGTTGGTTTCACGCGGGAGTAACTTCGTATGGGTTGGGTGGCAAGTCGGCTGGTGGGCGGCATCGTGGCGACGCCGGCAGCGGCATGGATCGCGGTCGCGTTGGCACTTGTGTCGAGCGTCGAGTCGCCGGTTGCGGCTCAGGAAAAGGCGCAGGAAAAGGCGGCTGACAAAGGCAGTCGGGAAGTTTTGCTGGCCGAGGGCAAATTGGTCGTGATGGCTCCCGAAGCCTGGGTCCGTAAACCGCCGCGTAGTCGCATTGTCGAGCACGAGTTCTCGGTGCCGCCGGTCGGCGGCGAGACCGTCGACGGCCGCTTTACCGTGATGGGAGCGGGCGGCGGCGTGGAAGCGAACATCGAACGCTGGATGAGCCAGTTTTCGCAACCAGACGGCACGACCACCAAAGAAAAGACGAAAATCCAGAAGATG